>JBASAN010000026.1:0-7802 GCA_049650625.1 Ornithinimicrobium sp. | reverse complement strand
CGGTGTCGCACGGTTACTCGTCCCACTGTCCTACCTTCCGCAGTCTCATCGCAGAATGCCGTAGGGCACGTGACATGACGCACGCTGAGGTGACGCTCAGTCAGGGCAGGGACACTGGGGCTATGCCTACTGATCGTGACTTCGACCTCGTGCTCGTCGGCGCCACCGGCTTCGTCGGCCGGCTGACCGCAGCCCACCTCGCTCGTTCCGCCCCGGCGCAGGTGCGGATCGCGTTGGCCGGGCGGAGCCTCGACAAGCTGCAGAAGATGCAGGCGGACCTGCCCGAGCCAGCGCGCTCCTGGCCGCTGCTCACGGTGGACGTCACCGATGAGGAGCAGTCGCGCGAGCTGGCTGCCACAACCGCGGTCGTGGTGACGACCGTCGGACCCTACGCCGTCTACGGCAAGGAGCTGGTCCGCGCCTGCGCGCAGTCCGGGACGCACTACGCCGATCTGACGGGGGAGGTGCTGTTCGTGCACGAGACCGTCGCAACTCTTCATGACGTCGCGCAGGCCAGCCGGGCCAGGATCGTCCATTCGTGCGGTTTCGACTCCATCCCTTCGGATCTCGGCGTCATGCTCGCCGCGAATGCCGCCAGTGCCGACGACAACGGCCGACTGGTCGACGTCACCCTGCACGTGCGGACGGCCAAGGGCGGCTTCAGCGGAGGCACCATCGACTCGATGCGCCAACAGATGGTGGCGATGCGGGAGGACCCCAGCACGCGCCGGGTCGTGGCCGACCCCGACGCACTGGCCGCCGAGCGGACGGCATACGGCCGTGGCCGTCGTCCCCTCGGCAAGGACAGGGCCACGGGTCGCTGGCACGGACCCTTCGTGATGTCCAGCTACAACTCCCGGATCGTGCGTCGGTCCTGGTCGCTCACCCAGGGGGCTGCTCCCCTGCTCTACGACGAAGTCGTGGACACGGGCCGAGGGGCCAAGGGCGCTGCCATCGCCGCCGCAGTCGGGCTGGGCACGGGCGCTCTGGTGGCGGCCATGGCGGCCAAGCCCACCCGGTCGGTGCTCGACCGGCTGCTCCCCGCTCCCGGTGAAGGCCCGAGCGATGCGACACGCGAGTCTGGGATGTTCGCCATCGAAGTGGTGGCCACCACGACCAACGGCACGGAGTACGTCGTCACGGTCGCGGCGCCCTACGACCCCGGGTACGACGGGACAGCGGTGATGCTCGGCGAGTCCGCCTTGGCGCTCGTCGCCGGGGAGGGAACCGACCGGGTGGGGGTGTTGACCCCGGCTACGGCGCTGGGTGAGGCGCTGGCGGAGCGGCTTCGTGCCCACGACTTCACGCTGGAGGTCTCCCGACGATGACGCCACGGTCGTTCTACCGGTTCGCGGCGCTGGCGGAGGCGGTCACCTGGACTCTGCTGCTGCTGGGCATGTTCGCCAAGTACGTCACCAAGACGACCGACCTCGGTGTCACCGTGGCCGGAGGCCTGCACGGTTTCGTCTTCTTGCTCTTCTGCGTTGCGACGGTGCTCGTCGCAGTGGATCAGCGGTGGTCCTTCGCGCGCGTCCTCTTCGGGCTCGCCGCGGCGATCCCACCGCTGGCCACCGTGCCTTTCGAGCGCTGGGCGGTGCGCCGGGGACTGGTGGCCGAGCGCTGGCGTCTTCTCGACGAGCCCCCCTCCACGCCTGCGGAGCGGCTGGTCGGGTATGCCGTGTCCCGCCCGATCGTCGCCACCGTCGTCGTCGGGGCGGGCGTGGTCATGGTCTTCGGGGCCTTGCTGGCGCTCGGCCCACCGACCCAGGTCGACGCGGGTGGGTGAGGTCCTGCGGGACGTCTGGGACCGGTCGACGACAACCCAACCGCCCCCCAGTCTCGTGGTGGTCGTCGCCTTGGGACTCCTCGCCCTGCTGGTGGTCGCGTCGCCGACGGGGTATCGGACGGTCCGACACGGCGTGACGGTGCTGCACGAAGCAGGCCATGCGGTGGTCGCTCTGTTGGTGGGGCGGCGTCTGTCCGGGATCACACTGCATTCCGACACCTCCGGCGTCACGGTGTCTCGCGGTCGGGCGCGCGGCCCCGGAATGGTGGCCACCATGCTTGCGGGATATCCCGCTCCGGCGATGGTCGCGGTGGCGGCGACGCTCCTCCTCGATGCCGGTTACGCCGTGGGCTTGTTGTGGGCTCTGGTCGCGTTGAGTGCGGCGATGGCCGTGTTCGTCCGCAACGTCTACGGCTTCGCGGTGTTGGTGGTGATCGGCGGGGGAGTCGGACTGGCGAGCTGGACCCTGCCTGCAGTGGCGCTCTCCGGACTGGCCTACCTACTGGTGTGGACTCTGCTGTTGGCCGCTCCGCGATCGGTCGTCGAGCTGTCGGCTCAACGTCGTCGAACGGCGCGCGCGGGAGGTCGAGACGTGTCCTCGGACGCCGCGCAGCTGGCACCCCTGACGGGGACACCCGCCCCCGTGTGGGTGGCACTTTTCGGCCTGGTCACGGTGGCGTCCGCCGGGGTGGGCACGGCCGTGATGCTCTCGCTATAGCGGCGGCATTGTACGTCGGCGGCGTTCTGCTGTCGCATAAACCCGGTGCTCAGCGGCCCTTTTTGCCCTGCTAGCGTCCCTGCCTCACGAGCACTTCTTGCGGACGGGAACACCACTATGGACCTGAGTAGACGTCACATCATGGGCCTGGCTGCCCTTGCGGCAGCGCCGGCGGGGCTGGCTAGCTGCGGCTTCACCTCCTCCGGCTCCGGGGAGGAGGCATCCGGTGGAAGCGATACCTTGACGTTCACCACCTGGGGCACCGACGCCGAGCTCGAGGGGCTGCGGTCCGCGATCGCCGGCTTCGAGTCGGCCAACGACGGGGTCACCGTCGACCTCAACGCCGTGCCCTACGAGCAGATGTTCACCAACATCGACGCTCAGCTGCAGTCGAACACTGCGCCTGACATCTTCCGGGTGCCCTACTACACCTTCGGTAGCTACGCCGGCGCAGGCCAGCTGCTCGACCTGGGCCCGCTGCTCAGCGACGGGTTCCAGGACCGGTTCACCCCCCAAGCCTGGGCGGCCGTGCAAAACGAGCAGTCACCGTTCGGAGTGCCTCATCACACCGACACGTCGGTGATCCTCTACAACAAAGACATGCTCGACGCTGCGGGGGTCACGTCCGTGCCGACCACCTTGGAGGAGGCATGGACCTGGGAACAGCTGGATGAGGTGGCCCAGAAGCTGCGGGGCGAGCTGCCCGCCAGCAAGTACCCGTTCGCCTACAACTGGCAAGGCAACGGGGTCACCCGCTGGCTGAGCTGGCTCTTCCAAGCCGACGGCCGGTTCCTGACCGAGGACCTGACGGCCTCCGCCATCGACTCCGAGGCGGGACGGGCAGCCGTGGAGTTCACCCAGAGCTTCTTCACCAAGGAGTACGTGCCGAGGAACGACTCGGTGAAGTCGACCACCTACGCCAGCGACATCTGGTATGCCGAGACCGCCGCCATGACGTGGGCCGGGGCCTTCCTGATTCCGGACGCGGCCTCGACCCTCAACTTCGAGTGGGGAGCCACCTACGCTCCCAGGAACGTTCGTGGCGGGAGCGACTTCGGGGGAAATGCGCTGGTGGCCACCGCGGGCACCACGAAGCCCGAGCTGGCGGCGGCATTCCTGGAGTTCGTGACTCAGGAAGAGGAGATGCGCGAGTTCTGCGAGGGAGCCTCGTTGTTGCCGACTCGAGCCGACCTGGTCGAGAGCGGGATCGAGTTCACCGAGCGTCCCGAGCTGTCCGAAGTCTTCATCGGCCAGGCCAGCACCGTGCAGCCGGAGGACTCCGGGCAGGTCGCCTCGCCCAACATGTCCGAGATCATCACGGTCCTGCAGGATCAGCTCGAGCGGGCATTCGTCGGGGGACAGAGCGTCGAGGCCACCATCGCGGGCCTGGCCTCGGGGATCGATGAGGCCACTTCGTCATGACGGGCCAGGCCGCGAAGGTCCGACCCACGCGGATGAAGGGCGAGACCCTCGCGGCCTACGGGTTCCTCACCCCGACCTTCGGGCTACTCGGGCTTTTCGTCCTCCTCCCGATGGTCGGTGCGCTCCTGATCAGCTTTCAGCGGACCAACGGTTTCGGCGACGGGACGTTCGCCGGCCTGGAGAACTACCGGACCCTCGTCAGCGACTCACTGTTCTGGAGGTCGACGGCCAACACGGTGCTGTTCACCGTGCTGGTCACGCCGTTGTCGATGCTGCTGGGGCTGGGCATCGCTGTGTTGCTGAACAGCGTGCTGCCCATCCGTGGGGTCTTCCGCTCGATCCTGATCGTGCCCATGGCCATCTCGGGGGTGGCCACCGCTTTGATCGGCACGCTGATCTTCGACGAGAACAGCGGCATCCTGGACAAGCTTCTGCGGTTTGCGGGACTACCCGCGATCAACTGGCAGTCCGGGGGCACGGCGGCCTTCGCCTCGGTGGTGCTGGTCACCCTGTGGTGGCGGGTGGGCTTCAACATGCTCATCTACCTCGCGGGACTGCAGGGCGTCAGCCCGGAGGTTTACGAGGCGGCGCGGCTCGATGGCGCCAATGGATGGCAGCGGTTCCGCTATATGACGATCCCCATGGTGGGACCATCGACGTTCTTCTTGCTGATCATGAACGTCATCTACTCCTTCCAAGTGTTCGACATCGTGTTCGTGCTCACCGGTGGTGGCCCCCAGAACGCGACGTCGGTGCTGGTGACCTACGCCTATGACACCGGCTTCGTGGTGCGAGACCAAGGGTATGCCGCCGCGATCGGCATCGTTCTGCTGCTGCTGATGCTGGCGTTCACCGTCGTGCAGTGGCGCGTCAACAAGAGCCGGGACCTAGCCGAATGAAGGGCCGACCATGACGGAGACCACTGCACCCAGCGCGGACGCCCGGGCTGGGTCGACCGCGAACCGAGCCGCCGACGCGGTCGACCCGACGGCGCCGCCGACGGACCACTCCGCAACCGAGCGTGGCCGTAGGCGCAAGCACAACCGGGCCCGCGCCGGTCTCGTCCTGCGGCTCATCGCGGCCGTAGCCGTGTGCGGGATCCTCTTGTTCCCGTTGTACTGGATGGTCGTCGTGGCCCTGTCGACCCGAGCCGAGCTGCTCGGGGGCAGCCTGAGGCTGTGGCCACGCACGTTGACTCTGGAGAACTTCGACCGGGTCCTGAGTTCTTTCCCGGTCGCCACCTGGGTGGGCAACTCCGTGGCGATATCGCTGGTCACGGCGGCTATCACCGTTGCTTTCAGCTTGCTTGCGGGCTACGCCTTCGCTCATCTTCGGTTCCGCGGCTCGAGCCTGCTCTTCCTCCTGGCTTTGTCGACCTTGATGATTCCCGTGCAGGTCATCATGGTGTCGCTCTTTCGGCTCGTGACATCGCTTGGCATCTACGGGACCTACTGGGCAGTCATCTTGCCGACCGCCGCGTCCGCTTTCGGCGTCTTCTTGGCCCGCCAGTTCATGCTGGCCATCCCGAGAGACTTGATCGAAGCGGCCCGGATCGACGGCGCGGGACACGTGAAGGTGTTCACCCGGATCGTGCTCCCGTTGTCCAAACCTCTGATTGCGGTGCTCTTCTTCATGAGCCTGCTGCAGTCGTGGAACGACTTCGCCTGGCCACTGATCGCGCTCAAGGAGAACTCCCTCTTCACCCTCCCGATCGGCCTGCTCTACCTGCAGGGCCAGTTCGGGTCCGACTACGGAGCGACGATGGCCTTCGCGCTGATCAACGTCGTCCCCATGGTGTTGCTCTTCCTCGTCTTCCAGCGCTACTTCGTGCAAGGTTTTGCCCGAAGCGGGATCCGCTAGGAAGTAGCTGGCTTCCACGGCGTGACGTAGTCGTTGCCCTCCCGCCCCTCGATGGCGAAGGCCAGCTCGATGGCCGTCGCGCCGTCGAGTTGTTCTCGGATGATGTCGGCGTGGCCCGCGTGACGAGCCACTTCCTCGATGAGGTGCAGCAGGTGGAACCGGTGGGTCGTGGGGGTCGGTTCGAGGCGCCCGACCCACGGCTCCGGCGGCGCCATGACCTCGCCGTCCGGGTCCATCCCGCGGATCTCCAGGATCAGCGAGCGGTGGGTTTCGTCGTATGCGCTCATAGTGGAGGCGAGGTCGTCGTCCCCGGAAAGCGTGAAGCTCCCGTAGAAATCGCTCGCATGCTCCTGGAAGTCGAGATGGCTCCGCTCACCGCTCGGGTTGTCGTCGCGACGCTGAACCTCGGTCATGACCCACAGCACGTGCTTGAGCAACCCACCGATGGACAGGGCACTGGAGCAGGGCGTGGCTCGTGCCTGCTCTTCGGTGAGGCCGTGCGCGGCATAGCGAACGGCGGTGAACTGCTCGTCGAGGTAGTCGGCGATGAAGTCGATCTCGGTGGCTTTACGTGGCTGCGGCACGGTGACTCCTCAGGTCTAGGTGGTGGATTCATCGTGCTGCAGACCACCGACATACCCAGGACTCCCGGCGTGCGGGTGCCCTCAGTTGCCTAGAGGATGAACCGGAACATCGGACTGTCCGGGGGGATCTGCTCCACGTTGACCGAGGAGGCCCTCATCCGCTCCATCAAGGGCCCGAGGTCGCCGGGGGAGCCGAGCTCGATCCCGACCAGGGCAGGACCGATCTCACGGTTGTTGCGCTTGGTGTACTCGAAGAGGGCGATGTCGTCGTCGGGTCCGAGCACATCGTCCAGGAAGCGCCGCAGGGCACCCGGCTCCTGCGGGAAGTTGACCAGGAAGTAGTGCTTTCGACCTTCGTGGACGAGCGCTCGCTCCATCACCTCGGCATACCGTAGGACGTCGTTGTTCCCTCCCGACAGGACGGCGACGACGCGTTGTCCCGGCTCGATGCCGAGCTGGTCCAGGGCCGCCGGGGCGAGGGCCCCGGCCGGCTCGGCCACGATGCCCTCCGTCTGGTACAACGCCAGCATCTCGACACAGATGCGTCCCTCGGGCACGCTGACCAGCTCGGCTCCGGCCGCCCGCACCAACGGGAAGGTCACGTCGCCCACACGGCGAACAGCAGCACCGTCGACGAACGCGTCGACCTCCGGCAGCATGACCGGACCTCCGGCAGCCAACGCCGCCGCCATGCTCGCCGCCCCGGAAGGCTCGGCACCCACGATCCGCACATGGGGGTAGTGCGCGTGCAGGTAGGTCGAGGCGCCGGCGATCAGCCCACCGCCGCCGACCGGCACCACGATGACATCGGGCGGCTCGACCATGTCCTGCATGATCTCCCGGACCATGGTCCCCTGCCCCGCGATGGTCATCGGGTGGTCGAACGGTGGCACCAGGGTGAGCTGGGCCCCCTCGGCGTGCGCTGCGGCGCTGGCGGCGGCAGCGTCGTAGGTCTCCCCGCCGACCACGATCTCCACGAAGGGGCCGCCGATCGCAGCGACCCGGTCACGCTTCTGGCGGGGGGTAGTCCGCGGTAGGTAGATCCGCGCTGCCACACCCAGTTGGGCGCAGGCAAAGGCAACACCTTGGGCATGGTTGCCCGCACTCGCGCACACGACCCCGGCGCGCTGCTGGGCCTCGGTGAGCTGCGCAATGAAGTTCGTGGCTCCTCGGCCCTTGTAGGAGCGGACCTGTTGCAGGTCTTCTCGCTTGAGCCAGACCTGCGCGTTGCAGGCCGTCGACAGCCTTTCGCTGTAGGTCAAGGGTGTGCGAGTAATGCGCCCCGCCAACCGGTCAGCCGCAGCATCGACGTCGTTCGCGTTGACCAGAAGGGTGTCGTGAGGCATTCGGAAAGCGTGCCACACCAGGCTTGGTGGCCATGTCGAATGGTTCGCAAGTAGGTCGTCGACGTATCCGAGGTGTGTCGGTGGTC
>JBASAN010000025.1:0-1913 GCA_049650625.1 Ornithinimicrobium sp. | reverse complement strand
GGCGACGCTCCGCGAGCCCATCCCGCACCGGCGACGCTCCGCGAGCCCATCCCGCACCGGCGACGCTCCGCGAGCCCATCCCGCACCGGCGACGCTCCGCGAGCCCATCGGCTTGTGGTGACGACCTCTGCCCCTGATTATTCCCGCCTCGGTATGTAGGTTCCTCTCGCCGGACGTGAGCGTTTGGGCGTACGGCCACGACCGGTGCCAGTGCCCACGCGTTGCCTCGGTCGTCCAGCCGGACCGGCGCTAGGATCCGGTCTATGGACAACGTCGTGCCCCTTCGTCGTCGATCCGCAGACCCGGCTCCTGAGCCGCTGTGGCGCGAGGCGGTCGGCTCTCAGCTGCGTGAGGAGCGTCGCGAGCGCGACGAGCGGATCGCCGACGTCGCCGAGCGGGCCGGGGTGTCGCCGCAATACCTCTCCGAGATCGAGCGTGGCCGCAAGGACCCCTCATCCGAGGTTCTGTCGGCGGTCGCTGGTGCACTCGGCTTGAGCGTGCTCGACCTGACCCGGCGGGCCTCTCGTCACCTGGCTCCCGTGCCAGGTCGCCCATCCGGTCCGCTCTGCATGGCCGCCTGATCACCCTTCCCGGTTGCCGAGCACCGTGTCCACGACGCCGTACTCCACTGCCGCGGCCGGGGTGAGGATCAAGTCGCGTTCGGTGTCCTCACGCACCTGTTCGGCCGTCCGCCCGGTGTGCGAGGCGAGTATTTCCTCCTGCATCGTGCGGACGCGATCTACCTCCTCGGCCTCCAGGATGAGGTCGGGCACGGTGCCGCGGCCCTCGGCCGCCGGGGCGTGGATCACCACCCGGCCGTGCGTCAGAATGCTTCGACTTCCGGGCTCGCCGCCTGCGAGGAGCAATGCGGCCGTGGCAGCGGCCTGACCGACGCAGGTGGTCTCGACCCGGGAACGGATGAACTGCATCGCGTCGTAGATGGCCAGGGTCGCCGGGATCGAGCCGCCCGGGGAGTTGATGTAGAGCGAGACGGACGTGTCTGGGCTCTCGTTCTCGAGGTGCAGCAGTTGGGCGATGATCGCGTTCGCGACCCCGTCGTCGATCCCGGTGCCGAGGTAGATGATCCGGTCTGCCAGCAAGCGGCTGTAGATATCGACCGTGCGCTCGCCGCGCGAGGTCTGGGTGGTGACGTAGGGGATCGCATACGAGCTCATCGGGTGCCCCCCTGAACGTTGCTCAAGCCGATCGTGGAGCGCCGGCCGGGCAGGAGCTCCTCGAGCGACTCGACCACGGTGTCCACGAAGCCGTATTCGCGCGCCTCATCAGCGGTGTACCAGCGGTCGCGCTGGGAGTCGCGCTCCACCTGTTCGAAGGACTGGCCGGTGTCTTCGGCGATCAGGCCCAGCACGGTGTCGCGGGTGTGTCGCAGGTCGTCGGCCTGGATCGCAATGTCCATCGCGGTGCCCCCGATGCCGGCTGAGCCCTGGTGCAGCAGCACCTTGGCGTGTGGCATGCAGTAGCGCTTACCACGGGTGCCCGACGACAGTAGGAACTGACCGGCGCTGTAGGCCATGCCGATGTTCACGGTGGCCACGTCGTTAGGGATCGTCCGCATGCAGTCGCGGATCGCCAGCATTCCTGGCACGGAGCCGCCGGGGGAGTTGATCAGCAGCCTGATGTCTTTGGCCGAGTCCTCGGTCGCGAGGAGCAACAGGCCCTGGCAGAGCCGGTTGCTGTTGCGCTGCTCCAAGGGCTCGCCCAAGACAAGCGTGCGTTGTTCGAACAAAGCTTGGTACAGCGCACGGTCCAGGCCGAACGCCGGGTCGATGTCATCACTCATGGGTTGCACGCTGCCCGCGGTCCAACGCCCGGGAAAGAGCACGCTGCCCTGGGCAGCACTGCCATGAGCAGCGAGAGTGCCCCCAGCCACGACCGTCTGCAACCATCGAAGC
>JBASAN010000024.1:0-2625 GCA_049650625.1 Ornithinimicrobium sp. | reverse complement strand
TCATCCTCTTCATCGCCTACTACTGCGGCGGATACGTCGCCGCACGCATGGCACGGTTCAACGGCATCAAGCAGGGCATCGCGGTGTGGGTCTGGGCCCTGGTCATCGCCATCGCGGTCGCGATCCTGGCCGCGGTCGCCGGGTCGAAGTACAACATCCTCTCCCAGCTCAACGCCTTCCCCCGGATCCCCATCAACGAGGGCACCCTGAGCACCGGCGGCATCATCGCCGCCATAGCCCTCGTCGTGGTCAGCCTGCTCGGCGCGATCCTCGGGGGTCTGGCTGGGATGAACTTCCACCGCCGCGTCGACAAGACCGGCCTCGGCAAGTAGCCCTGCCTACGGCACTACCACCACCATGACCCCGTCTTCACGACGACAAGCACGACCTGATGCGCATCCGGATCTTCGGGGGCGACGGGTACCTGGTGGCGGACCGGCGATGAACCTGTCCTCCGCGGCCCCGCGTGCAATGGCGCGAAGCCCGCATCAGGGCAGCTAGTTAGGCAACCGCTCACTGCCTGGACCGGCCCAGAAACACCACGCTTTCGACAGGGCCCACCGACAAACCAACTAACCGACACCTGAAGAACGACCGAGGAGACCAAGATGAACATCGACAAGGCACAGATTCTGGATCTGCTGAAGTCGCGCGGGGAGCCGGACCAGGCCGCCGAGGCCGACAAGGCCATGCCCGACCAGGTCGACACCGAGAAAGACAAGGGCCTCCTCGAGAAGTTCGGCATCAACCCCGCAGACCTCATCGGTGGTCTGGGAGGACTGGGACGCTGAGACACCAGACACCAGACACCAGACACGCATCTGCGCCCAACCCCTATCCGCGCGCCTCTCGTGGGGCCGCCGCGACGGGAAGCGGCGCTGGGCGTTGGTGACGCGGCTCTCGGCCGGCTTTGCATTGGGCGAAGGGACCGTCGGCGGCGGTCAGCTGGGCCATGGTGGGGTCGGCGTGGTCGCGCCACCACAGACTAGGCCCGAGGCCGACCTCGAGGCGGAGTGCTTCGAAGGCGTGCCACAGGGCGTCGAGGCGGGAGAGTGCCTCGGGGTGGCGCCACCACTGCTCGCACCAGCGGAAGCTGCTGGACAGGGGGTCGTAGTTGCGGGCGTAGACGTGGACGAGGAACTCCTCGACGAAGGTGAACATGTCGGGGAAGCACAGCTCCTCCCCCACTCCCCCAGGGTCGTCTCGGTGGTTGTTCTCGGTGCCGGGGTCGGGGCCGGCGTGCACGGGGCCTGGGCCACGGTCCGCGGCCGCCGGTGTCGGCTCGAGGAGGCCGTCGTCCTCGTCGAAAACCTCGCCACTGGCGCCGGCCCCGGCCGGGGAGCTCACGTCGTCCACCGCGCAGTCACTGTCGTGTCGGCGTCGCGGTCGTGGCTGTGCTGGTCGACAGGTCGGGATCTGTCCACTGCGGCGCTGGTGGTGGACTGATCCTGGGCGCTCGAGGTGGAGACGACCGCCGTGGCCGCTGCCGGGGTGGACTGCGCGGTGTGGACCTTCTTGCGTAGTGGGGTCTTGAACCACTGCTGGGGTGTGATCAGCAGTGCCGGGGTCCCCGATGCGAGGACGAGGGCACGTCCTCGCATCCGTCTTAGCGCCTCGACGCTGAGGATGGGCCGTTGGGTGGTGTGGGTGGAGCGGGTCGCGCCGCCGCGGCCGGTGGAGCGCGAGGTCGTGGTGTGCTCGTAGGTGCCGACGAGGTCGCTGAGCTGGCGCAGGAAGGTGGCGTCATCGTTGCCGCCGCCGTAGATCTTGACGTTGGCCGCCGACCACAGCTTGGTCATCCCGACCTTGCCCCACACCTCCTCGCCCTGGGCCCAGGACTGCAGGATCGTCAACACGATGATCCCGCGTGAGCCGTAGTGGGAGTACAGCGAGTCCAGGTTGCGTACCCGGCAGATGTTCGCGGCCTCGTCGAGCACCCCGAGGAACGGCACCGCCAACCGCCCGGTGGGGGTCTGGGTGGAGTGGGCCTCGAGGGCGTCGAGGACCACCAGCGTCAGCGCCGCGACCAAGGGGCCGGCGGACCCTTCGCCGTCACGCGAAAGCAGGTAGAGGGTGTCGGTCGAGACCGCGTAGCTGGCCGGGTGGAACTCCCGCAACCTTCCCCACCCAGAGGCCGGTGGGGTGATCCAGGTGGTGAGGTTCGCGTGGCGCAGGAACCCCATCCGCGCCCGCGCGGTGCCGTAGACCCCGTCGCGCTGCTTGTCCGGCAGCGTCCGTAGCCGGGTCAATGAGTCGGCCTGGGAGTGTGCCCCGGCGGTGTGGAGGGCGTCGACGGGCTGGTCGTCGCCGAGGTCGATGAGCCACCGCTGGACCGAGGTGATGGGCTGCTCGGCGCAGGCGGCGGCGAGGAGGAGCAGGGCGATGAGGTTGGTGGCCTCGGAGTCGAAGTAGGCGTCCTCGCGGGCGCCGGCGGGTCTGGTGGAGGCCACGAACTGCGCGGCGAGCTTCTCGGCCCGGTCGAACCGCGCGGTCGGCCGGCCGTGCTCGTCGTGTTGGGTGCGTCCGGTGGCGGGGTCGAGGGGTGCGATGTAGGTCAGCGGGTTCCACCACCACGAGGCCGGTTCGAGGGCGACGTCTTGGGGGTCGAAGACCCACACGTGCCCG
>JBASAN010000023.1:0-10002 GCA_049650625.1 Ornithinimicrobium sp. | reverse complement strand
GCACGGAGGGCATCCACGATGCGGGACGAGCGCAGGATTCAGTAGCGTTGCGGGCCGCCGGCCATGGCCTCGAGCCGAGCGATGCGGTCCGCCATCGGCGGGTGGGTCGCAAAGAGCGCCTTGGCGTCGCTGGCGCGGAAAGGGTTCGCGATCATCATGTGCGCGGCATTCTGCAGAGCCGGCTCCGGCTTCAGCGGGGCCGCGGCGGTGCCACGCTCCAACTTGGCCAGCGCCGAGGCCAGCGCCAGCGGGTCGCCGGTCAACGCGGCTCCGTCCTCGTCGGCGTCGTACTCTCGGGTCCGGCTGATCGCCAGCTGGATCACGGTGGCGGCAAAGGGGGCGAGGAGGGCCATCCCGAGCAGCGCGATCGGGTTGCCACCGTTCTCCCGGTTGCCCCCGAAGATCGACATGTACATCGTCATCTGGGCGATCGACGTGATGACCCCGGCGATGGCGGCAGCCACGGAGGAGGTCAGGATGTCACGGTTGTAGACGTGCATCAGCTCGTGGCCGAGGACTCCGCGCAGCTCCCGCTCGTCGAGCAGATGAAGGATGCCCTCGGTGCAGCAGACCGCGGCATGGGCCGGGTTGCGGCCGGTGGCGAAGGCGTTCGGCGCGGCCGTGGGGCTGACGAACAGCCGGGGCATCGGCTGTTGGGCACGGTCGGACAGCTCCTGCACGATCCGGTACATCTCCGGCTGCTGCTCCGGGGTCACCGGGTAGGCGCGCATGGCCTTGATGGCCAGCTTGTCCGAGTTCCAGTACCCGTAGGCCGTCATCGCGACCCCGACGAGGGCGAACAGCCAGATGAACCGACCATTGCCGATGACCGCCCCCATGCCCAGCAGCACCGCAAAGATGCCGCCGAAGAGGAACGCTGTCTTCACACCATTGAAATGCCTATGCATGCTGGTGAAACGCGCCACCGACACCCGGTGTTCCCAGCGGCCGAGCCAGGTCCACCGGTGATGATCTTCGATCAGAAGATGCCGATCGGGGCGATGCTGGTCCACACCAACGCCCCGGTCAGGAGCACCACCAGGACGACATGCGAGGGAGGGACAGCCGCGTCTTCGTCGTGCGCCCGTGCCTGCACCTCGGCTTCAGCCACGGCGTCCAAACGGTCAGGACGTCTGGATATGACGATGATCCATCGCAGATAGACCGCGATGCCCAGCGCGACGTTCAACGCGGCGACGACGGCCAGCCACCACATGCCGTCACCGGCCACGGGTCGCAGGACCACGATCTTGGCCACCAGTCCCACCACCGCCGGTGGGAGTCCTGCCAGGCTCAACAACGCAAACCCCAAGGGCAACGCCAGCAGCGGTCGGTCATGCAGCAAACCCTCGTGATCCTCCATCCGCAGTCCCCGATGGTTCGCCACCAGCATGACCACCACGAAGGCCAGCAGCGTCGCCACGGCATACACCGCGAGGTATCCCCCTGCCGCTCGCGTCGCCCGTGAGGACAGGGTCGCCAGCGGCAGTAGCACCCATCCCGCCTGAGCCACCGTCGACCACGCCAACAGACCGACCAGCCCCTCCTGACGCAGCGCCACGGCGTTGCCCACCGTCATGCTCAGCGCGGCCAACACCGCGACGGCCAGCAGGCTGGTGTTGCTGGCCCCACCCAGAGCCGACACTACGACGATCACCCCGCCCAGGGCCGCGACCTTCGAGACGGTGGCCAGGTAGACGGTCACAGGTAGGGCAGCCCCGCGATAGGTCAGCGGAGTCCAGGCGTGGAACGGCACCGCGGAGAGCTTGAAGGCGATCCCGGCCAGGGCAAACACCGCGGCGACCGTGAGGACCACCAGCCGCGCCGGGTCATCGGCAGCCGCCCTCACCGCCAGCGGATCGAGCACCGCCGTCCCGGTGGCGGCCACCCACAGCGCGGCGCCGAGCGCCAGGAGAGCGAAGGAGACCAGAGATGTGCTCAACAGGGCGACCGCGCCGTCGATGGCGTCGGCCAGGCGGGTGGCTCGGTGCTCCAAAGCCACCAGAGCCACCGAGGGCAACGTGGCCAGCTCCAGCGCCACGAGGAGCGAGGCCAGGTCCCCGGCCGCCGGCACGGCGACGACGCCCGCCGTGCCGCCCAGGAGCAGAGCCGCCAGCACGGCAGTGCGCCCACCGGTCCCGAAAGACCAGTCCTGCCAGGCCAGAACCAACACCACCAGGGCGCTCAGCAGCGCCAGCAGCTGCAGTCCGGAGGTGAGCGAGGATGCCTCGTAAAGACAGACCCCGTCGGGAAGGCAGAGTGCTCGCTGCGCCTCTCCGGCGCTGAGCCGGAGTCCGGGCACGGTCATCGCCGCCCCGGCGCCCAGCCCCGCGGCCACGATCCACAGATGCATGGACCGAGCGGCAGGGATCACGACGTCCAACACCAGCACGAGCACGGTGGCGAGCGCCGGAGCCAACACGGGCCACAGCACGGCGACGTTCAGATCGGTGCTCATCGGCCGGCACCGCCGAGCGCCCAGAGCGCGGACACGGCCGGTTCGGTGATCTCGAGCACTCCGAGCGGATAGACGCCCAACCCCACCACGATCAGGATCAGGACACCCATGACCGATCTCTCGGTCATGGTGGCGTCGGGGATCACCGGCCGGATCCGCTCCCCCGCCCACACTTCACGCAGCACACGCACGCAGTAGGCGGCTGCGAGCGCAGCTCCGACCGCCGCCACGACTGCGAACAGCGTGAACCATCCCTGGTGCCGACTGTCGGCCGGCTCCCAGGCCGCGTAGATGGCTCCGAACTCACCCCAGAAGCCCGCCAGACCCGGCAGGCCCATCGAGGCCGCCATCCCGACGACCAGCCCGAAGCCGAGGCGAGGACTGACCTCACGCACGGCCGCTCGGGCCGTCGCCAGGTCCGCCGACCCCCAGCGGTGCTTCAGACCGCCCACGACCACGAAGAGCAGCGCGGAGATCACACCGTGAGCGATGTTGCCGAACAGGGCGGCCTGCATACCCGTCTCGGTGCCAGCCGCCAGCCCCAGCACCACGAAGCCGAGGTGGGCGATCGATGACCAGGCGATGAGCCGTTTCAGATCGGACTCGACCAGCGCGGCCAGACCGGCCCAGACGATGCCGGTCACCGCGCAACCGGCCAGCACCGGGGCGAGGGCTGCGAACCCGTCGGGCACTCCCGGGACCACCAGGCGCACGATGCCGTAGGTGCCCATCTTGAGCAGCACGGCCGCCAACAGCACGGACCCGGCGGTGGGAGCAGTGGCGTGCACCCAGGGCAGCCAGGTGTGCAACGGCCAGATGGGCACCTTCAGCCCCAGACCGACGACCAGCAGCAGGGCTGCCACCATCTGCTGCGATCCGCTCATCGACGCTCCGGCCTGCTCGGCCCAGACGTCGAGATCGGTGCTGCCCGTGGCAGTCGCCATGACCAGGATGCCCAGGAGCATGAGCGTCGAGCCCGTGGCGGTGACCAGCAGGAAACGCAGAGCCGCGCCGTCCCGCCGGGCCACCTGCGAAGCGTCGCCATGGCGGGCGACCAGGACCCACATCGGCACCAGGACGGTTTCGAATCCCAGGAAGAACACCACCGCGTCACGGGCCAGGAACGTGACGAGCGCGCCGAACAGGACCAGGAGCAGGCAGCCGTAGTAGGTCGCGACCCCCGGCTCGGCACGCGGTTGGGTCAGCGGCGCCGTCTGCCCGGGGGTATGCGGGTCCACCGCTGGCTCATGCCGCAAAGACACGGCGACCACACCGACCACCGCACTGAGCACGAGCAGCGGGATGCTGATGCCGTCTGCGGCCAGGTGGAGTCGAACCCCCAGGGACGGGATCCAGGCGACGTCCATGACCGGGCGGAACCAGGCCACCGCGAGGACCCCGACCAGCGAGGCCACAGAGGCGCTGAGCGCAGCCGCGCGGACGACCCACAGCGAGGCGCCCTCACCGACGCGGTCCGCGATCAGCAGCGCGGCCGTCACGGCGAGCAGCGGCACCAGGGCCAGTGCGAGAGCGATCTCGCTCATCCGAACACCACCCCGACCACTGCGAACAGGACCACACCGGCCAGGACGAGCACCAGGGACGGGGCCGGCCTGACGGGTGAGAGCCGTTCGCTGGCCGCCCCCAGGAGTCGGGCCGCGTGGCCCACCGCTCGGACGTAGGCGTCGAGGATGGTGCCGTCCACCCAGGTGACCCCCTCGGCCAGCCGCACCGTCGGGCGAGCAACCACCGCACGGTATGCCGAGTCCACCCCCAGACCGCGCTCAGCGGAGAGCCTCAAGGACGTCGGGAGTCGGGCCGCCGCGTCCCTGGTCCGCACCCCTCGGGATGCAGCCCACACCGCGAGCGCCGCCGCAGCCATCAAGGCGAGCGAGGCCAACATCAGCGGCAGGTTGAACGTCAGCTCAACACTGACCAAAGAGGTGAAGGGCAGCAGCGAGCCCAGGACCGTCGCCAGGGTCAGCACCGTGATGCCAGCGCGGGCGGTGGAGGAGATGGCCGACTCGGCCTCCTCCACTCCGATGGCCTCGGCCATCACGTCGGGGTCGGCGAAGAAGTCGTCGATCTCCTCCGCGCCCGGCAGCGGCATCGCCCGGGCTCCGACCGGGATCGGACGGTTCAGAATGAGCCAGGCCCGCATGCAGTACGCCGCAGTCAGCGGCGCACCGGCGCCCAGTGCGGCCAACACCACCACAGAGGCCGTGCCACCGGACGCCACTTGGGCACCCTCTTCGGCGGCTGTCAGGATCAGCTCCTTGGAGAAGAAGCCGATGAACGGCGGCACTCCGGCCAGGGCGAGCAAGCCCAGTCCCAACGGCAGCTTCACGGAGGCGTACCTCCGGGCGCCGGAGACGGCATACGCCACCAACGTGCCCCCGGTCAGGACCGCAAGCCACCCCATCGCCAGGAAGAGCAGCGCCTTGAAGACGGCGTGGGACATCAGGTGCAGGAGTGCCGCGTCGGCACCGTCCCCTGGCGGGATGGCGCTCAGAGCAGCGAGCATCAAGGCCACCTGGCTGACCGTCGACCACGCCAGCAGTCGCTTCAGGTCGGGCTGCGCGAACGCGAGCAGAGCAGCCAGCAAGGTCGTCACCGACGCCAGGACGGCCAGCGTCAGCCGAGCAGTGTCACTGGCCTGCAGGAGCTCGAACAGCTGAGCCAGCACCACGGTGCCGGCCGCGACCATGGTGGCCGCGTGGATCAGGGCCGATGCGGGCGTGGGGCCCTCCATCGCGTCCGGCAGCCAGTCCTGGAACGGAAACAGCGCCGACTTGCCGGCCACACCGACGATGACCAGGAGCAACGCCACTGTCAGGGCGGCTCCCGGGCGGTCCGACCAGTGGTCGACGATGCGTGGGATCGAGGTGCTCCCCGCTCCCGCAGCGAGGGCCACCAGGCCGAGCACGAAGCCGATGTCGGCCACCCGGGTGACGATCAGCGCCTTGGAGGCGGCGCGACGGGCCGCGCCCTTGGCCGAGTAGTGGCCGATCAGCAGGAAGGAGCACCATCCCATGACCTCCCACCCGACCAGGGTCAGGACCACGTCGCCCGAGTGCACCACCAGCATCATGGCGGCCGTGAAGAGGGCTACGGTGGCGGCGAACTGCCGATAGCGCGGGTCGTACCACAGGTACCACCGGGCGAACGCTTGCACGATGAGCGCGACCAGCGCGACCACCGAGGCGGTGACGGCGCCCAGCTGACCGATGGTCAACGTCAGCGGCACGTCCAGCTCGCCCCAGGGCAGCACACCGATGGTGCCCGAGGTGAGCTCTCCCGAGCTCTGGGTGCGGAAGACCTGCCAGAGCGCGACCACCAGAGCCACCGCCCCCGCTGCGATGACGACCCAGCCCGCAGTACGGACAAGACGCGCGGGGAGCAGGAACGCCACGAGGGAGGCGAGGAGCGGGAGCAGGACCATCCACTGGGCCGGCGTGCCGTAGAGGAAAGGGACGTCGACCTGGGGCAGCGGCAGGCTGAACCCGGGCAGGTGCGGCAAGGTGATGTCGGGCCAGGGCAGCCAGTTCACCGCTCGACCTCCGGTTGCAGGTCCACGTGCCCCCGCGCGCGGTAAAGCGCCATGAACACCGCGAGAGCGACCACGATCTCGGCCGCGGCGATCGTGATGATGAACATCGTCATGACCAACCCGGACGCGAACGCGTCCGGGTTGAAGGCGTTCGTGGCGACGAAGACCAGTCCGGCCGCCGCGAGGATCAACTCGACCCCGATCAGCATCAGGACCCCGTTGCGCCGGGCCAACACGCCGTAGAAGCCGGCCCCGGCCAACACCGCAGCCAACAGGTAGGGCAGTGCGGGCGTCATTCCAGGTCCTCCGTGGTGCCAGCCCCTCGGGCGACGGCGATGGCCGCGATCAGGGCCAGCAGCAGCACCAAGGACAACAACTCGAACGGCCACACCCAGGTGTCGAAGATCGCGGCGCCGATCTCCGTGCTACTCGACGCGGCCACGTCCACACGCTCGAATCCGACCAGGGCCACCAAGGCCGACCCCAGCAGCACGCTCGCTCCCCCCGCCACCACTGCCGCCACCACCCGGTGCGCGATAGAGGTGGAGACCGGCTCCTGGCTGGATCCTGACCGGGTCAGCATCAGCGCGAACAGCACCAGCACCACCACTCCACCGACGTAGACCAGCAGCTGCACCAGGGCGACGAGCTCGGCTCCCAGCACGACGTAGCAGCCCGCCAACGTACCGAGGGACACCATCAGCCACAACGCCGCATGGAGCACCTGACGCGAAGTGACCGCCAGAATCGCCGAGGCGGCGGTGATCACCCCGATAGCGAGAAACAGCACGTCCCGCAGGCTCACGAGTCGCTGCCTTGAGGCTGGCCCTCGGTGTCGGTGGTCCGGCCCAGCTGGTCCCGAACCTTCTTCGGCACTGAGGAGTCGGGCACCCGCTCCATCCAGTGACCGAGCTCGTCCTTGGTATGCAGCAGGTTGCGGATGTCCCCGTCGGCGTAGGCGAAGTCGGGTGCCCAGAAGAGCGCGTCGAAGGGGCAGACCTCGATGCAGATCCCGCAGTACATACACAGGGAGAAGTCGATGTCGAACCGGTCCAGCTCGTTGTGGGTCTTGGCGCGCCCACCGTCGGGCCCCGCTGGTGTCGTCTCCTTGTGGCTGTCGATCTAGATGCACCAGTCCGGGCATTCACGGGCACACAACATGCAGGAAGTGCAGTTGTCCGCGAGCAGTGCGATGACGCCGCGCGAACGGTCGGGGAGATCAGGCTGCACGTGCGGGTACTGCCGAGTGTGCGACCGGTTGGTCAGCGTTTTTGCGGTGGTCGCCAAGCCACTGAGCATGCCTTTCATCCCCAGACCACGACTCCTATCCCGGTGAGAGCGAGTTGGACGAGCGCGACGGGCAGCAGGACCGTCCAGGCGAACCGCTGCAGTTGGTCCTCCCGGACTCTCGGCCAGGCCACTCGAAGCCAGATGATGAAGACCGCGATGAGGAAGCCCTTGCCCAGCGTCCATACAGGACCCATGGTGTCGGACCACGGGCCGGCCCAGCCACCCAGGAACAGCACGGCGAACAGGAGCGAGAAGAGCACGATGCCCGCGTACTCGGCCAGCAGGAAGAACGCGAACCTCAGCCCGGAGTACTCGGTGAACGGTCCGAAGACGATCTCGGCGTCGGCGATGGGGGCGTCGAAGGGGGTGCGCTGCAGCTCCGCGACCGCACTTGCGAGGAACACCGCCGCCCCGGGCAGCTGCCACACCAGCCACCACGGGCTCCAGGCCGCGGCGATGCCGGTCAGCGAGAGGGTCCCAGCCGCCATGGCCACGGACGCCGCGGCCAGCACCATCGGAAGCTCGTAGCTGACCAGCTGGGCGCACGCTCTCATCCCGCCCAACTGGGAGTACTTGTTGCCGCTGCCCAGACCAGCCATCAGAGTGCCGACCACCCCCACCGAGGTCACAGCGAGCACGAAGAGCACGGATCCGGGCACATCGGCGGCGACCCACGTCGCGGAGAGGGGGATGACCGCCATCGCGACCAGGTATGGGATCAGGGCGACCGCAGGGGCTAGCCGGAAGACGTGCCGATCCGCGGCGGCGGGGGTGATGTCTTCCTTCTGGGTGAACTTGATCCCGTCGGCCACGAGCTGGCCGATCCCGTGGAAGCCGGCTTCCATCGGACCCAGACGCCCTTGCATGTGCGCCATCACCTTGTGCTCGGTCTGACCCACCAGCAACGGAAGGGTCAAGAAAGCGCCCAAGACCACGACGGCCTTGAGCATCACCTCGAGCGCGATCGGTAGGTCGGCGAGCATCGCGGGTCAGCCTACCGAGAGGGGCGGTCGGCGGGGGCAGCGCAGCTCTCGGCGGGTCTACGGAGCGCGGGGGCCCCAGGAGGGATCGGGGACTCCGGGGGGCAGCATGCGTCGCCGCTTGCGCGGTCGTCGCGCCGGCGGCTCAGCATCGCTCGACCCATTCTCAGCACCTTTGCTCGCCACATCCTGGTCGGACTCCCCCGGCTCCTTCGCGCCCGGCCATGGCTTGGACGCCCGAGCCGCCAGCAGGAACGACTTGGCCAGCGGGGTGCCGTCGAACCCCTCCGGTAGCAGCAGCGGTCGCAGTCCCATCCCCGTCCCGTCGTCGAAGCCGGTGAACTCCACCCCGAACATCTCGTGCGTCTCGCGCTCGTGCCAGGCTGCGCCGGCGAAGACGGAGGTCACACTGGCGATCGACCCTCCCACCGGCACCATGGTGCTCAGCAGGAGCCGAGGCAACGGCGCGGGCGCGCGGTCCCGCGCGCCGCCGGCGATCAGGTGGACGACGACCTGCATACCGCGGGCGGGTGCGTCGTGCTCGGTGGGCCCCGTGGAGGCACGGTCACCATCACCCTCGGACGTGCCGTCCCCGCGGTCACCGGTGTAGTCGACGGCCGAGAGCCAGTCGAAGAAGTCGTAACCCGCCACCCGACTGGCCTCGATCTCGGTGAGCCAGTCCGGCAGCGCCACGGCAATCGTCTGCACGCCCCGCTCGAGGTCACTGGCGCTCACGGCGAGGCCTTGGCCGGGGGCGCGACGGACCCGCGGGTCAGCGTCGCCGCACTGGCACCTGCCCGAGGGTCCCGAGCGCGGCCCGGTCGCTCGGCCTTGATCTGGTCCTGCAACGTGACGATGCCGTGCAGCAGTGCCTCAGGCCGGGGCGGGCAGCCTGGGACGTAGACGTCGACCGGGATGATCTGGTCGACACCCTTGGTCACGCTGTAGGAGTCCCAGTACGGGCCACCGGAGTTCGAGCAGGCCCCGAAGGAGATGACGTACTTGGGCTCGGGCATCTGGTCGTAGAGCCGACGGATCGCGGGGGCCATCTTGTCGGTGACCGTGCCGGAGACCACCATCAGGTCGGACTGGCGAGGCCCGGGCGCGAACGGGATCACGCCGAGCCGGATGAAGTCATGCCGGGCCATCGAGGCCGCGATGAACTCGATCGCGCAGCAGGCCAGCCCGAAGTTGAAGACCCACAGCGAGTAGCGCCGGCCCCAGTTGAGCACGATGCGCACCGCGGCCGGGGCTCGATCGGCCGCCGGGCCGACGCGGGGCATGGGCAGATCTGTCATCTCACCACCATCTCAGGAGTCCCCGACGCCAGGCGTGGGCGAGCCCCAAGGCAAGGACGCCGATGAAGATGCCCATCTCGACCAGGGACGCCAGCCCCAGGTCGGTCCGCAGGATCAGAGCCCACGGGAAGAGATAGACCGCGTCCACGGCAAAGACGACGTAGAGGAACGCGAAGATGAGGTAGCGCAGACTGCCCTGGCCCCAACCCTGCCCGACCGGATCGACTCCGGACTCGTACGTGGTCATCTTGGCTGCACTGACGTGACTGGGGGCCAGCATGCGGCGTGCGCCGGCGGCGGACGCGACCAGGGCGACCCCTAACAGGGCCACCACCAGCACCACGACGTAGTCGCTCATCGTCGGTCAGCCTACCGATGAAACCGGCCCAGCAAGCGCAACGACCAGGTGCATTACTGCGGGTGCAC
>JBASAN010000022.1:0-9557 GCA_049650625.1 Ornithinimicrobium sp. | reverse complement strand
TTGGGGTCGTACGACTTTACGAATGAGTCAAGTGCGTCGCGGATTTCCTCCGGACGGATGGTCAACTCCGTCATTGTCTTCTCCTCGTTGATGTCCCGCAGCACGCGAGAGGTAGTGCTTGGTCAGTCGGGTCTGTCATGGAAATGGCTATCTGCTCACGTGGCGACGAGCGTCCTCGAGGCGGTTGCTGATCGTGCCCTCGATCACTTCGTCGCCGATCTCGACCCGCACGCCACCCATGACGTCAGGATCCACGACCACGTTGAGGTGCACGTCACGCCCGTACTGCTTGCTCAGGGCCGTCGAGATCCGGTCGAGCTGCTGCTCGTCCAGAGCCGTCGCGGTCGTGACCACCGCGGAGACCTCATCCTGCCGTCGAGAGGCGATCTTGAGATAGGACTCGATGGCGCGGTCGAACCGCATGCTGGGCGTGGCCACCGCGTGGCTGGCCAGTCGCAGCGTCTCCGGCGCGACCTTGTCACTCAGCAACTGCTTGACCAGGTCACCCTTGGCACTCGGGAGGGCCCGGCGATCGCTGAACGCCGCTTGGAGCTCGGGGTCACCGCTCACGATCCTGGAGAAGCGGAAGAGCTCGTCCTCGACCTGCCCGATGCGGCCCTCGCGCTCCGCGCCGGCCAAGAACGCCTCGACAGCCAGCTCCTCCAAGGCGATGGTGAGGTGTCCGTCCCGGGTCCACCGCTGCGCGACGGAGTATCGGGCGACGTGTTGCGCAGCGTCGCTCACCCGCCCGGCGAAGAGTCGGTCGATCAGGCCGGACCGGTCACGACCCGTGCGCGACGGATCGGCCGCAGCCCGCCGTAGACCTGCCGAGCCGCCCAGCACTCCGGACACGGCCAACAGATCCTCGCCCAGGCGAGAGGCATCGACGTCACCGTCGAGGGTCTCGTTCAACACGCGGCGCGTCTCGGCCAGTGAAGCGCGGGAGGCTCCCTGCATCAGGAATCGCCGCCCGAAGAGCTGGCTCCGGAGCCTACGATCGCGTCGTCGGCGGTGCTGGACTCCAGCTCCGCCAGGAAGCGCTCGATGACCCCACTCTGACGTGTCTCGTCCTGCAAGGACTCACCCACGATCCGGCTGGCCAGGTTGGTGGAGATCTCGCCCACCTCACTGCGCAGGGTCACCATGGCCTGCTGCCGCTCCGCCTCGACCTGCTTGTGGGCCGTGGCGGTGATTCGCGCTGCTTCGTCCTTGGCCTGCTGACGCATCTCCGCAATGATCTGCGCGCCGTCTTCCTTGGCCTTCTCGCGGATCCGGCTGGCCTCGTCATGGGCCGTGGCGAGTTGGTCCTCGTACTTCTTCTTGGCCTCGTCAGCCTCGGCCTTGGCCTGCTTCGCCTCTTCCATCCCGCCTTCGATGGCGGCGGTGCGCTCGTCGTAGTTCTTTTCCAGAGCGGGCACGACGTACTTGGCGAAGACGAAGTACAGGATGCCGAAGGCCACCAGGCCGACGATCATCTCGGCCGGGTGCGGCAGGAGCGGGAAGCCCTCGGGGTAGCCGGGGCCTTCCGCCATCGGTAGCGAAACGCTCATCACGTCCCGTCCTCTCTGTTAGGCGGTAGGAGCGGGATCAGCCGCGGAAGACGAACGCGAAGACCAGACCCAGGATGGCCAGCGCTTCGGTGAGCGCGAAGCCGGTGAAGGCGATGGTCTGCAGCATGCCGCGAGCCTCGGGCTGGCGAGCGACACCGTTGATGTAGGCGGCGAAGATCAGACCGACACCGATACCCGGGCCGATGGCAGCCAAACCGTAGCCGAGGAAGGCAATGTCACCAGTCATGTGCGAGTTTCCTTTCAGGTAGCTCCGAGAACGGTTCCCGGTGCTTTGTCGTCGAGATATTGAGTTGTGGTCGGTGGTCGAGCAGGCGCCGGAGCGCTCAGTGCTCTTCGGAGACCGCGTCTGAGATGTAGAGCGCGGCGAGGATCGTGAAGATGAAGGCCTGCAGGAACTGGATCAACAACTCGAAGAACGTCATCACGATGGCGAACAGGAGCGAGAACGCCCCGGAGAGGTTGAGGAAGATACTGTCGCCGTGCAGGAGCAGGTACTCACCCCCGAGGATGAACAGCAACAGCATCAGGTGCCCGGCCAGCATGTTGCCGAAGAGTCGCAACGCCAGGGTCAGCGGGCGGATGATGAAGTACGTCAAGAACTCCAGGAAGAACATCAACGGGATCAGCCACACCGGCAGCCCCGGGGGGACCAACGACTTCATGTAGCCGATGACGCCGTGCTTCCGCTTCAGCGCGACGGTGTGATACACGACGTAGACGATCAAGGTCAGCACGATGGGGAAGCCGAGTCGAGACGTCGTCGGGAACTGCACGAACGGGATGATCCCGGCGATGTTGTTGACCAGGATCATGGTGAACAGCGTCAGCAGCAGCGGCACGAAGGGCCGGAACTCCTTGCTCCCGATCACGTCCCGCCCGATGGTGTTGCGCGCGAAGTTGTAGATGCCCTCAGCGACGAACTGTCGCTTGTCGGGCACCACGGACAACTTGCGAGTGACGATGAGGAAGAAGCCGGCGATGAGCACTACCGACAACAGGGCGATGAGGGAGGGACGGGTGAAGGTCCAGTAGCTGTCTCCACCGACCAATGGCCACCAGAAGTCTTCGACTCCCGGGGACTCGAACTCTTCATCCGCAGCGGCAAAACCCACCATGGCTGCCGACAACGCGTTCAGGCTCACAAGCCCTCCTTGGCTGGGACGGATGATGTCGTGGGACCTGACTCGGCGCAAACGTCAATGCGCAACGGTGTACGACCCGTGCGCTGAGCACTTCCGGCAGGACTGTCCACGTAGGCTACCGGACATTCAAGGAGCGAAGCGACCAGCCCGGCCATCAGGTGACGTCCTCGGTGTGAGGCTCGTCATACACCGGTATGCGGGCCCGTCGCCAGGCACGCATCTGCGCCACCTGCCACACCAGGATCGTCACCAGCATGGCGATTCCGGCTGAACGCATGTCGAGCGACTCGATACCGCGGGCCACGATGAGCACGCCCAGAAGCACGATGACCTGGGCGAAGTACAAGCTCATCCCCACCGCCATGAACAACATAGGATCTGCGTTCCTGACGAAGCGGGCCATGCCCACCAGGGCTGAGGCGAAGAAGGCCAGAGCGATGATGACTCCCACAAGGCCGGACAGGAGCGCACCCCACCCGCCGAACGCGCCGAGGACCACCGCCGCCCCGGCACCGGCGACCGCTGAGGGGGGAAGCGAACCACGCAGCATGACGGTGAAGACGTTGTCAGGGCGTGAGTCGGTGGGAAGGGGGGGCTCGGCCATCTCGTCCAATCCGGTGTCGGGCATCGGGGGCGGGATCAGGTCAGTCGTTCAGGGTTGTGGTGTCGAGGATACAGAACGGCGAGACCACGGACTCCAGGTCAGGGTCACCGCCAGAGCCAGCACCGCGCCGATCCCCACCACGGACACCCAGACCGGAACGTAGGCGAAGGACACCGCGCCCATCGCGATCAGGGCGGACCAGAGGTAGAGCAGCGCCACGGCACGACGATGGCTGTGCCCGATCCGCAGCATCTGATGGTGGATGTGGTGAGCATCGGGCTTCCACGGCAGCTGGCCCCGTCGGGTCCGCCGCACGATGGCCAGGCCCATATCAAGGATGGGTAGGGCCATGATGGCCACCGGTAGGAGCACGGGGAGCAGGAAAGCCGTGACGGTCGAGGTCGTGGCCACGCTCGAGTTCGGGTCGACACTGCCCGTCATCGAGATGGTCGCCGCCGAGAGGAGGAGTCCGAGGAGCAGGGCCCCGGCGTCACCCATGAACAACCTCGCTGGGTGGACGTTGTGTGGCAGGAAGCCCAGACAACACCCCATCAGCGCCGCCGTGATGAACGTCGCGCTCGAGAACACGTTGGGGGGGTCGAAGGCACGACTCACCAGATAGGTCCAGGCGAAGAACGCTCCGGCGGAGACCAGCACCACCCCGGCGGCCAGACCGTCCAAGCCGTCCACGAAGTTCACCGCGTTGGTCGAGATCACCACGACCAGGATGGTGAGGGCCACCAGGACCGGCTCGGGAAGGATCGTGACACCGAAGACGGGCAGGCTCAGGAGCTGCACGCCGAAGTAGGCCATCACTCCCCCGGCGACGACCTGCCCTGCCAGCTTGGTGAGCCAGTCGAGCTCGCGGACGTCATCGAGCGCTCCCAACGCCGTGATGAGTACCGCCGCCACCAGGACCCCGTAGATCTCGGTGGTGTCGAAGAGCTGGCCCAGGAAGGGAAGCTGGCTGCCGACCAGGACGGCGCCGGCAAAGCCGATGAGCATGCCAACACCACCCATCCGGGGCGTGGGCGTCGAGTGCACATCGCGGGCCCGGACCGGAGTGACCGCCCCGATCTTCAACGCTACCCGGCGCACCGCCGTGGTGGCGACGAAGGTGAAGATCGCTGCCGTCAGGAGGACCAACAGATATTCACGCATCGGCTACCCCGACGAGCACCTGATCGCAGGTCGCTGCGTGCAGCAACCCATCATCAGGGATTGGGGTATGCGGGGTATTGCGTGAGGAGCGAGGTCACCTCGTCGCGCAGTGCTGCTGCGGTGGGATTCTGCGGGTCACCGTCGGTCTGCGTGACGGCACGATGAATGACATCGGCGATCTGGGTCATCTGGTCGACTCCCATACCTTGCGTTGTCACCGAGGGGGCGCCGACGCGGATGCCGGACGCGACGTTCGGCTTCTCCGGGTCGAAGGGGATGGCGTTCTTGTTCAGGACGATGCCCGCGGCGTCGCAACGTGTCTCCGCGTCGGCACCGGTCACACCCACCCCACGCAGGTCGTGCAAGGACAGATGGGTGTCGGTGCCTCCGGTGATGGGCCGGATGTCGCGATCTCCGAGAGCGGAGGCCAAGGCCTGGGAGTTCTCGATCACCGAACGGGCATAGGCCTGATAGCCGGCAGTGGCGCATTCGGCGAAGTTGACCGCCTTCGCGGCGACCGCGTGCATCAGCGGTCCGCCCTGCATCATCGGGAAGACAGCCCGGTCGATCTTGGCGGCGTGCTCGGCCTTGCAGACGATCGCTCCTCCGCGCGGTCCGCGCAGCACCTTGTGCGTCGTGAAGCTCACGACGTCGGCGTAGGGAACCGGCGAGGGGATGGCTTTCCCCGCCACCAGACCGATGAAGTGCGCCGCGTCCACCCAGAAGATGGCGCCCACTTCATCGGCAATCCTGCGGAACCGGGCGAAGTCGATCCGTCGGGGGATCGCCGAACCCCCCGCAATGATGATCTTCGGACGGTGCTCCTTGGCCAGCGACTCCACCTGGTCGTAGTCGATGTCCTCGGTGTCCTGGGCTACCCCGTAGTGCACGGCGTTGAACCACTTCCCGCTGAACGACACCTTGAACCCGTGCGTCAGGTGCCCACCATGGTCCAAAGACATCGCCAGGATCGTGTCCCCCGGAGCGGCGAAGGCGCCATAGATTGCCTGGTTGGCGCTGGCGCCGGAGTGGGGTTGGACGTTGGCGTGGTCAGCCTCGAAAAGGCTCTTCGCCCGCTCGATGGCCAGGGTCTCGACCTTGTCCACTTCGGCGCAGCCGCCGTAGTAGCGACGTCCCGGGTAGCCCTCGGCGTACTTGTTGGACAGCGTCGAGCCCAGAGCAGCCAACACGGCTGGACTGGTCTGGTTCTCACTGGCGATCAGCTGCAGACCGCTACGCTGCCGATCGAGCTCGCTGACCAAGATCGACGCGACCTCCGGGTCGGTGCTCAACAGCGCTCCGAAGTCGGGTCCGTAGTAGGTCTGAGCGGTCAGTTCGGTGCCCACGCCATCTCCTGCTCTCCAGCGACCGGCTCGGTTCCGGTCCTCACTCGCCCACTGTAGGGGGTGACGTCGGCTGCGCGGCGCCGTGCGGCGCGACTCGTTTCAGGGCCCCAGGCTTCGTGGCCACCCGACTGGGCTGGACGCTGCCCACCAGGCGAGGGCCGTGGGTCGAGCGTCGCGGAGCCGGAAGCGGCGGATGGGGGTCTTCCACCGCCGGGGGGGCGTCGTGCAGGACTGTGTCACCGAGCACCTCCCGGAGCACCTCGGCCGAGAGCGACCCGTGACGGAGCACGACCGGCTCCTCGGCGGTGCAGTCCACGATCGTGGACGCGCCCTGCTCGTTTCTGGGGCCGTCGTCCAGGTAGATCGAGACCGCTGCGCGTAGCTGCTCCTGCGCCTCGTGCACCGTCGTCGCAGCGGGCTGTCCCGTCAGGTTCGCGCTGGTGACCGCCATCGGACCGACCTCGGAGAGCACCTCCAACGCCAGCGAGTCCTGTGGCATACGCAAGGCCACGGTGCCGTTGGTCTTGCCGAGGTCCCAGGCCAGGGAGCCTTGGGCCCGGAGCACCAGGGTGAGCGCACCCGGCCAGAAGGCGCGCATCAAGATCTTGGCGTAGAGCGGAACGTCGGTGGCCAGACCGTCGACCGTGCGGGCGCTGGGGACCAGGACCGGCGGTGGCATGTCGCGACTGCGGTGCTTGGCCGCGAGCACCATGGCGACCGCGACCTTGTCGAAAGCGTCGGCGCCGATCCCGTAGACGGTGTCGGTGGGCATGACCAGGAGCCGCCCGGACCGGACCACCTCGGCGGCTTGGGCTACGGCTTCGGACCGCGCGGCAGCATCTCGACAGTCAAGGATCACGGCGCATATTCTGGCACCTCTGTCAGTGTGGAACCTGCGCGGAGCTGGGGCCCGGGGCGGTTCAAGATGCGAATCTCCCCGTGGCCACTAAGGTCGTCAGTCCGGCCGGGAAGCGGCCGGGTCCCCGTACGAAGGAGAGCCTCATGTCGCGCAACACCATCTGGACCATTGTGGGTGTGCTTCTGATCGTGGCCCTGCTGATCTTCATTCTGGGTCGTCTCTGACTCGACCCTGCGGGCTCAGGCCCGGACACCCTCGACGAAACGCGATCGGTCGGCCCAGTCCCGGTGGTCCACCACGCTCTCCCAGTCTCCGCTGGCCAGCAGGAGCGCGGTGAGGGTTTCACCCTGGGTCTCGCCGTGTTCCATCAGGAGCACCCCACCTTGCCGAAGCAACACCGCCGCCAGGGCGGCCATCAGCAGCGGGAGTCTCAGCCCGTCCTCACTCTCGCCGTAGAGGGCCAGTGGTGGGTCGTGCAGCCGCACTTCTGGGTCCTGGGGGACGGCCCCGGTCGGAATGTAGGGCGGGTTGCACGTGACCAGGTCCACGTCCCGGTCGAGCTCACCGAAGGTCGTACGAGCATCCCCGAGGCGCAGGTCGATATCCAGGCCTAGGAGGGCGAAGTTCTGCTCGGCCCATGCGTGGGCGTGGGCCGAAGCCTCGACGGCGTGGACATCGGAGGCGGGCCATCGCTGCTTCAGGGCCGCGGCGATGGCACCGCTGCCGGTGCACAGATCGACGATCACGGGGCAGGTCAGATCTTCGGCCACCTCGTAGCCGCGAGCCACCAGGACCTCCGTCTCCGGGCGCGGCACGAAGACCCCCGGTCCCACGCTGAGCCGCAAGCCGGCGAAGTCGGCATACCCCGTGAGGTGCTGAAGCGGGACACGCTGGGCCCGCTGCTGCACCAGCTCGCGGTAGGCCGTGACGTCCTCATCCTCCAGGACGCGGCCCAGCAGGGCCTCGCGTAGGACATCCCCCCGAGAAAGGTCGAGTCGGGCTCCCAGCAGGAGCTCGGCGTCAACGCGTGCGCTCGCAACGCCGGACTCGACCAACTGCGCGGTGGCTTCACGCAACAACGAGTCGATGGCGCGGCTCACGTCGAGGTGTCGGCCAGACCCGCCAGCCGAGCAGCCTCGTCGGCCTCCATGGCCGAGACCACGACCGGATCGAGGTCTCCATCGAGCACGTGGTCGAGGTTGTACGCCTTGAAGCCGGTGCGGTGGTCTGCAATGCGGTTCTCTGGGAAGTTGTAGGTCCGGATGCGCTCGCTGCGGTCCACCGTCCGTACCTGACTACGCCGCTGCGCGGAGGCTTCCGCCTCGGCCTCGTCCACGGCCAGCTGGTGCAGACGGGCCCGCAGGACGCGCATCGCGGACTCCTTGTTCTGCAGCTGGGACTTTTCGTTCTGGCACGACACGACGGTCCCGGTCGGCAGGTGAGTGATGCGGATGGCGGAGTCGGTGGTGTTGACGCTCTGCCCACCCGGTCCACTGGAACGGAAGACGTCGATCTTGAGATCGTTGGCGTCGAGCTCCACATCCTCAGGGTCTTCCACCTCGGGCATCACGAGGACGCCGACGGCAGAGGTGTGGATCCGGCCCTGGCTCTCCGTCACCGGGACGCGCTGCACACGGTGGACTCCCCCCTCGTACTTCAACCGGGCCCAGGGGGCCTCGCCGATCGCCGGGATGCCGCTGGCTTGCACGGCGACTCTGATGTCCTTGTAGCCACCCAGGTCGGACTCGGTGGCGTCCAGCACCTCGGCCCGCCAACCTCGCCGCTCGGCGTACCTCAGGTACATGCGGACAATATCGCCGGCGAACAGCGCGGACTCTGCTCCTCCTTCCCCGGCCTTGACCTCCAGGATGGCGTCCTGATCGTCGTCAGGGTCACGAGGCAGCAGCAGACGTCGCAGCTCATCAGAGGCCTCTGCCTCGACCTGCGCCAAGCCGGGGACTTCCGCCGCGAACCCCTCGTCCTCCAGAGCCAACTCGCGCGCGGCAGCAAGGTCTTGGCTTGCCGACAGCCAAGACCGGTATGCAGCCACGGTCGGGGACAGGGCTGCATACCGCTTGGTCAGTTTGCGGAAGACCGCAGGGTCGGCATGGATCGACGGATCGGCGAGACGCGCCTCGATCTCGAGGTACTCCGCCACCAGCGGCGCGGCCGACTCATCCATGCCGCCTCCCGCCTGGCTGGCTGCGTGAAGCGACAGTTACTTCGCGACCTTTTTGCCGTAGCGCTCCTGGAAGCGGGCGACGCGGCCACCGGTGTCGAGGATCTTCTGCTTACCGGTGTAGAAGGGGTGGCACTGGGAGCACACGTCGGCGCTCACGGTGCCGCCGGGGGCAGTGCTGCGAGTGGTGAAGGTCGCGCCACAGGTGCAGGTGACCTGGGTCTCGTTGTACTCGGGGTGGATGTTCTTCTTCACGTGGTTCTCCTTGGGTGGTGTTCCTCCGGGTCGCCGTGCTGTTGCACTGAGCGTGAACCGGTAGGCCAACGGACGAGTGTGCCAGAAGGCACAACGATTGACTAACGCCGCCTGAGCGCAGCGCATTCCTGCGCTCCGGCAGTGCTGTGAAGGCTCAGTCCTCGTCGTCGAGCTTGACCGAGGAGGTCTGCTGCACCTGCGTCAGGAACTCATAGTTGTTGCGCGTGTTGCGCAGACGGTTGAGCAAGAGCTCCAGAGCCTGCTGGGAGTCCAACGCCGTCAGCACACGACGCAGCTTCCACGCGATCTTGAGCTCTTCGCCGGACATCAGGATCTCCTCACGCCGGGTGCCCGAGGGGTTGACCTCGACCGCAGGGACGATGCGGCGGTCGGCCAGGTGTCGCGATAGGCGCAGCTCCATGTTGCCCGTGCCCTTGAAC
>JBASAN010000021.1:0-4876 GCA_049650625.1 Ornithinimicrobium sp. | reverse complement strand
CGACATCACCGGTGCTACTCCGGCCAGTTTCGAGCCGACTCTCGACTACGTCGTGGTCAAGGTGCCGCGCTTTGCCTTCGAGAAGTTCCCCGCAGCCGACCCCACCCTCTCCACGACGATGAAGTCCGTCGGCGAGGCGATGTCGATCGGCCGCAACTTCGCCGAGGCGTTGAACAAGGCACTGCGATCCACCGAGCAGAAGGGCTCCTCCTTCCACTGGCGCCGGGGTGAGACTCCAACCCGCGAGCAGGCACTGGCGCTCATCGAGCAGGCCAAGGTGCCGACCGACGGTCGGATCCTGCTCGTGCAGCAGGCCCTGCGCGGTGGAGTAAGTGTCGAGGAGGCTCACGAGGCCACCGGTATCGACCCCTGGTTCCTGGACCAGATGGCCCACATCAACGACGTCGCCGAGCAGGTCCGGGTGGCCTCGCACGAAGGGCCTGCGCGGCTGCGCCCGGAGATGCTGCGGGCGGCCAAGCGGGTGGGGCTCTCGGACCAGCAGATCGCCGAGATCACCGACATGCCGGAGTCCGTCGTGCGCGGGGTGCGGCACGCCCTGGGGGTGCGGCCGGTCTACAAGACCGTGGACACCTGCGCGGGGGAGTTCGTGGCCCTGACGCCTTATCACTACTCCACCTACGACGAGGAAACCGAGGTCGCGCCGCGGGAGCGACCGGCGGTGCTGATCCTGGGCTCGGGGCCGAACCGGATCGGCCAAGGCATCGAGTTCGACTACTCGTGCGTGCACGCTTCGATGGCGCTGCGCGAGGTCGGCTTCGACACCGTGATGATCAACTGCAACCCCGAGACCGTGTCCACCGACTACGACACGTCCTCCAGGCTGTACTTCGAACCCTTGACGCTGGAGGACGTGCTCGAGATCGTGCACGCAGAGCGCCAGGCCGGACCGCTGGCCGGAGTCATCGTGCAGCTCGGCGGCCAGACACCGCTGGGCTTGGCGGCGGCGTTGAAGGCCGAGGGCGTGCCGATCGTGGGCACCTCGCCGGAGGCGATCCACCTCGCCGAGGACCGCGGAGCCTTTGGACGGGTGCTGGCGGAGACGGGTCTCTCGGCGCCCCGACACGGTATGGCTTACAGCGTGGCGGACGCCCTGGGCGTGGCGGCCACGATCGGCTATCCGGTGCTGGTGCGACCTTCCTACGTCCTGGGCGGCCGCGGTATGCAGATCGTCTACGACGACGCCTCACTGGAGCAGTACGTGTCGCAGGCCACCCTGGCGGCACCCGAGCATCCGGTGCTGGTCGACCGTTTCCTCGATGAAGCGGTCGAGATCGACGTCGACGGCCTCTACGACGGCCGAGACCTGTATCTCGGTGGGATCATGGAGCACATCGAGGAGGCCGGTATCCACTCCGGCGACTCGGCCTGCGTGCTGCCTCCCATCACGTTGGGTCGCGAGGAGATGCGAGCGGTCCGCGAGGCTACCCGGCTGCTGGCCGAGGCGATCGGGGTGCGCGGCCTGATCAACGTGCAGTTCGCGTTGGCCCAAGACGTGCTCTACGTGTTGGAGGCCAATCCCCGGGCCAGCCGAACGGTGCCCTTCGTGGCCAAGGCCACGGGTGTGGCCCTCGCGGGTGCAGCGGCGCGCGTCATGCTGGGATCGACCATTGAGGAGCTGCGCCGTGAGGGCGTCCTGCCCACCTATGCCGACGGGGGCCAGCTGCCGCACGACGCGCCGGTCAGCGTCAAGGAGGCGATCCTTCCCTTCCGCCGTTTCCGCACCCAGACGGGCCAGGCGGTGGATTCCATCCTCGGACCGGAGATGCGGTCGACCGGAGAGGTCATGGGCATCGACGCCGACTTCGGCACGGCCTTCGCGAAATCGCAGCTGCGCGCGGGCTCGGCGCTGCCGCCCTGCGGCACGGTGTTCGTCTCGGTGGCCAACCGTGACAAGCGGTCGATGATCTTTCCCATCAAACGACTGGTCGACCTCGGTTTCACCATTGTCGCCACGGCTGGAACTGCTGATGTGCTGCGCCGCAACGGCATCGCCTCCACGGTGGTGCGCAAGCACAGCGAGGGCCCGGGTCCCCAGGGGGAGCCGACCATCGTGGACCTGATCACGGCGGGAGAGGTCGCGATGGTCGTCAACACGCCTTCAGGGCGAGACGCCCGGGCCGATGGCTACGCCATTCGTGCGGCGACCACCAGCCTGGACCGGCCCATCATCACGACGGTGCAGCAACTGGGGGCGGCGGTCCTCGGGATCGAGGCGATGGGGGCCGGCCCGATGCAGGTGGCCTCACTGCAGGAGCACACCGCCCGGCTCGACCTGTTCAACTACCGAGGATGAGTGCCCGCGGGCCGGTGGCGCCCACGACGGACATGTCCTTCGGGTCCCGGTTGTTCGCAGCCATGCGCGAGTACGGTCCGCTGTGTGCTGGCATCGACCCGCACCCGGGGCTGCTTCACGACGCCGGTCTGGAGGACACACCCTCCGGGCTGGAGCGGTTCTCGCAGACGATACTGGAGGCCGTCGGGGGACAGGTGGCGGCCATCAAGCCCCAGTCAGCCTTCTTCGAACGTCACGGGTCGGCGGGGATCGCGGTGCTGGAGCGACTGCTGCACGACTGTGCAGCAGCCGGCACAGTGTCGATCCTGGACGCCAAACGTGGAGATATCGGCTCGACCATGACCGCCTACGCCCAGGCCTACCTGGTGGATGGTGCTCCCCTTGCGGCCGACGCCGTCACCCTCAGTCCCTACCTCGGCTTCCAGTCCCTGCGACCCGCGCTCGACACCGCAGCGGCACAGGGGCGCGGTGTCTTCGTGCTCGCGCTGACCTCCAACCCCGAAGGTGTCTCCGTGCAGCAACACGGCTTCCCCACCGTTGCGGCTGGGATCATCGGTGAGGTTGCGGTCGAGAACCGACGGGAACGTTCCGGGGGCGAGGTGCCCGGCCACGTCGGGCTGGTGATCGGCGCCACCCAGGGCGAGGCCTTGCGTGACCTGGACATCTTGGCCGAGGTTCGTACCTCTGCTGCCATCGTGCTGGCGCCCGGGGTGGGAGCCCAAGGTGCCACCGGAGGCGACCTCGCGGCGGCCTTCCGGGGCCACACCGACCATGTGTTGGCCCCCGTGAGCCGGGCCCTACTGGGGCGTGGCTACGGCGTGCGCAGCATCCGGGAGGCCTCTGCGGCCCTCGGCCACGAGCTGGGCGAAGCGTTGCAATGACGGCGCAATCCGCGGCCCCACCTGCGCCGAACAACCGGCACAACACCATTCGACCGTGCTAGTGCTCGTGGGAAACTTGGGTGCTTGGGGTTGGCACAGGCCAGCCCAGTCGATAAGTTCGGCCAAGGGGTCATCAGGGACCTGGCGGCACCCCGCGGGCGAGGAAGGCGATGCCCGACGGCTAGCGACCGTCCGCGATGACAGCGTGATGGCGACGGATATTGAGGAGATCGATAGTGGCACTACCCCAGTTGACACCCGAGCAGCGAGCCGATGCCTTGGAGAAGGCGGCGCACGCGCGCCGGGAGCGGGCTGCCGTCAAGAATCGCCTCAAGAACTCGCAGGGCTCTTTGAAGAGCGTGATCGCCCAGGGCAAGGACGACGATGTCGTCGGCAAGATGAAGGTGTCCGCCCTGCTCGAGTCTCTGCCAGGAGTTGGTCGCGTGCGAGCCGCGCAGATCATGGACGAGATCGGCATCTCGGCCAGCAGAAGGGTGCGCGGTCTGGGAGCCAACCAGACGGAGAAGCTCCTGGCGCGTTTCGACCAGTCCTGACTCGGTCGCCGACCCATCCGCCGCGGCACAGGGATGGGCAATGAGCAGTGCGCCGTCGCGGTTGGTGGTCCTGGCCGGTCCGACCGCGGTCGGGAAGGGCACCGTCGCCGCCCGCATCCGCCAGACGCATCCCGAGGTGTGGGTGTCCGTGTCGGCGACGACACGGCCGCCTAGACCGACCGAACTCGACGGCGTGCACTACCACTTCGTCGGTGACGCCGAGTTCGACCGTATGCAGTCGGCCGGTGAGCTGCTCGAGTGGGCGGTCGTGCATGGGCGCGCCAAGTACGGCACTCCGGCGGGGCCCGTGCACGATGTCCTTGCTCAGGGGCGACCGGCCCTGCTGGAGATCGACCTGCAGGGAGCGCGTCAGGTCCGAGAGGCCATGCCGCAGGCACTCTTCGTGTTCTTGGCCCCGCCGTCGTGGGACGAGCTGGTCCATCGGCTGGTCGGGCGCGGCACGGAGTCGGCCCAAGAGCGGGAGGTCCGACTCGGCACCGCGCGGCAGGAACTGGCGGCCGCGCAGGAGTTCGACGTCACCATCGTGAACGACGATGTCGACCGCGCCAGCGAAGAACTCGTATCATTGCTAACGACTCCACCCGAAGACACCACCAACAGAGGGATACCCACTTCGTGATTGGCACCATTGCGCACCCCGACGGCATCACCAACCCGGCGATCGACAGCCTGCTTGAGAAGGCTGACAGCAAGTACGCCTTGGTGATCTACGCGGCCAAGCGCGCACGTCAGATCAACGCCTACTACTCGCAGCTCAGCGAGGGGCTGCTGGAGTACGTCGGTCCGTTGGTCGACGCCGAGCAGACCGACAAGCCGCTGTCCATCGCGTTGCACGAGATCGACCAGCGCAAGCTGGCTACGAGCAGTCCCGACAGCACCAGCTGAAGGACCACCCGTCGATGCGCGTCGTGCTCGGCGTTTCCGGCGGGATCGCCGCATACAAGGCGTGTGCCCTGCTCCGCAGGTTCGTCACGGCCGGTCATGAGGTGACCGTGGTGCCCACGCAGGCCGCTCTGCGCTTCGTGGGTGAGCCCACGTGGGCGGCCCTGTCCGGCAACCCCGTTTCCGCCGAAGTATGGGACGAGGTCCATCAGGTGCCCCACGTG
>JBASAN010000020.1:0-9813 GCA_049650625.1 Ornithinimicrobium sp. | reverse complement strand
TCATGACAGGCGCGATAAGCCAGCACGACGCCTTCATAGCCACGTTCCATCTTGCGGGAAAGTCGCCCAGCAACGTCGAGTCGCTCGTCGCGCGAGACGGTGAACTCCTCCGCGAACACGCCACCGTGTATCCCGATGTTCTTCCCTTCATTGAAGAGGTGCGCGGGCGCGGGATGGCGGTCGCGTTCGTGAGCAACTGCGCACCCAATACAGGCCCACTGCTTCAAGCGTTGGGGCTCGCAGCGAGGGTCGATCACGTGGCTCTGTCGTGCGACGTGGGCTCAGCAAAGCCCGACCCGTGCATCTACCGCGCAGCGCTGACCGCCCTGCGGGTCGACGCGACCCGGGCGTTGTTCGTGGACGACCAGACGGCGTATTGCTCGGGCGCTGAAGCTGTCGGGATGACCGCCGTGCGGATCGACCGCCGCAGCGACAGCATTGATGCCGTGCGTTCGCTGACCGACGTTCTACCTATGCTCCATGAGCGGCCTGTATAAGAATTCACGCGGCCCCAATTTTCGCCGCCGAACCGAGCATCTGGACCGAGGTTGGCCAGACACCGATGGGCTCGCGGAGCGTGCCGTAGCGGGATCGGCTTGCGGCTCGCCTTTCGAAGGGCGCGGCTTGGGACTCCGGACGAGCGGGCCCCTTCCAGCGCACGATGGTCGGCATGAGCGAGCATCCGCGTGCGATACCAATCCTGCCTGTCCACGACATCGGAAAGGCCGTCACCTTCTGGTCTCGCCTGCCATCGCTGACCGTGGATGAGTACGAGGACGGCGGATACGCCTTCGTGCTTCACGGCGAGGCCGAGGTTGCCCACCTCGCCTTGTTCCCTGACCTTAACGTCACCGGCAACCATGCCGGGTGCTACGTCCACCTTCCCGACATCGATCAGCGCTACGCGGAGTGCCTGGACGCCGATCTGCCCGTCTCCGACCTCAGGGACGAACCCTGGGGGATGCGGGAGTTCAGGCTGACTGACCCGAGCGGGAACGTCCTGCGGATCGGTTGTGTCCGGTAGCCGTTCCACTACAGGGGCGTCCACTCGTCGACCGCGACCGTTCGTAAACACGGGCTGGACGCGCCGCTCGTTTGTCTGGTTCAGCGACTGATCGCGGTGAAGTCACCGCCTTGGTCGCCGCAGGACAGTGATTTTCGTGTCAGCATCGTTGTCATGCCGCAATCCCTTCGTGCCCCGCTCCTCGAGCTGGGATTGGAGGAGGTCACCGGAGTTCGTCGGCGGCTCCCAGGGGTGTCCAATTGGACGAGCACGGACTACGCGTTCACCTGGCTAGCGGCTGGTCCTCCCACCTGGTTGCTCGCGGTGTCATCGCCATCACCTGGGCAATGGTGGGCAGCGTCGTCGCCCTCTGAGCTTGGGGACCACGGGGCCCGTACGCCGGGAGGGAGGTCTCGGCGATGCCGCCCCATCGGCACGTAGCGGTCCTCGACCGACTCGATGAGATGCCCCGATGACTGATCTAAGCCTGGTACTCCTGGCGGCGCTGGTGGCCGGTCTCGCGGCCGCCGCACTGCGGCTACCACCCCTGGTGGGCTTCCTGGTCGCGGGGTTCGTTCTCCACGGTGCGGGGGTCCCCGAGCTGCCGGCGCTCGACACGCTTGCCGACCTCGGTGTGGCGCTTCTCTTGTTCGGGATCGGGCTCAAGCTTGACGTGCGCGTCCTGGTCCGCCGCGAGGTCTGGCTGACCGCCGTCGTGCACTTGAGTGTCACGGTGGTGCTCAGTCTCGCGTATCTGGCCACCCTTGCCCTGATCGGCATCGGCCTGCTCCGCGGACAGGACTGGCGCGCCCTGCTGGTGATCGGTTTCGCCCTTTCGTTCTCTAGCACCGTGCTGGTGATCACCGTTCTGGAGGATCAGGGCTCGTCGCGGTCTCGGTTCGGGCGGACGGCGGTCGGGATCCTGGTCATCCAGGACATCGCCGCCGTCCTCTTCCTGACTTTTGCCAAGGCGTCACCACCGAGCCCCTGGGCGATGCTGCTGATCCTGCTGCTGCCGGCCGCATGGCCGATGCGGCGCATCTTGCGCCAGCTCGGCCACGACGAACTGATGCCGCTGTTCGGGGTGGCCCTTGCGCTGGGCCCCGGCTACGCGCTCTTCGAGGCCGTGGGGCTCAAGGGTGACCTCGGCGCCCTGATCATCGGCCTCCTGCTCGCCGCAGAGCCGCGTGCGGACGAGCTGTCCAAGGCCTTGTTCTCGGTCAAGGAGCTCTTGCTGGTCGGCTTCTTCCTCTCGATCGGGTTCACCGGTCTCCCCTCGAGTGCGGACCTGCTGCTCGCGGGACTGCTCCTTCTCCTGATTCCGCTGAAGGCGCTGGGTTTCGTCGTCCTGCTCTGGTGGCGGGGCATGAGACACCGCACCTCGATCATGGCTGGGAGCGTGCTCGCCAACTACTCCGAGTTCGGCCTCATCATCATCGTCGTGGGGGCCTCGGCTGGCTTCGTCTCCGAGGACTGGCTGCCCGTGGTCGGAAGCACGGTTGCGATGAGCTTCATCCTCTCGATCGTGGTCAACCGCCGCACCGGCTGGCTGGCCGCCTACGCCGAGCGCCACTTGCCGGTGCAGGACACGGCGCAGCTGCACCACGACGACCGGCCCATCGACGTTGGGCACGCGGACGTGGTCGTGTTCGGGATGGGGCGGGTCGGGCAAGCGGCGTATCACCAGCTTGCCGACACCTACGGGCTGCGCGTCGTCGGCATCGAGAGCCGCGAGAAGCGCGCCGTTCAACTCCGCGAGCAGGGCCTCGACGTGATCGAGGGAGACGCCACTGACCCCGACCTGTGGCGCCGACTCACCCAGGCCGGCGCCCTGGAGATCGCCATCCTTGCTATGCCCTTTCACGGCAGTAACCTGGCAGCCATGGCGCAACTCGAGGCCAGCGAGTTCAGCGGCACCGTCGCGGCCATTGCGCAGTACGACGACGAGGCCGCCGAGCTCAGCGAGCGCGTCCACTCGGTCTTCGGGCTGTACGACGGCGCCGGTACGGCACTGGCAGACCGTGTCGCTGAACAAACCGGGCGGCATCGCGGTGGGGGCGGGCCCGAAACGTCGGCGGACACATAACGGAGAAAAACGCGTTCCGGTGACCGATCCCGCACTGGAGCAATGGGCACCGCACGTCCATCCGAGTCAGGCCCGCCGGGTACGCGGTGAAACTCTACGAACGAGGCTTGGGAGGGTTCGCCGCGAGACCGCGGTCGACCCACAGGCGCAGGGCGCGTTCGTCAATCAGGGCGTCGTCGCCGACGTTGACCCAGGAGTCGGAGACTGCGTCGCGCATTGTCATCGGCTCGACATGATCGAGCTCGACTAGCTCGGGAAACGCGTCATGCCCGACCTTGACCAGCAGTCCCTGGCCGCTCACGCAGCAGGCCATTCGGCCCTCCACCATGAAGGCCAAGCCACCGAACATCTTCTTCTCCGCCTCGACCTGGCCGCTGAGCAGGTCGCGGACCCGCCCTGCCAGGCGCTCGTCGTATGCCATGCACAGATTTTGAAGGGTGCCACCGACACGCTGTCGAACAGGTCAGAGCACAGCGTGTCAACGGACAACAGCGGTCGCACGACGACGGAGTCCAGTGGCCTGAGGACACTCATCCCGACGCCCCGACACCTCTCGCCGATACCGGATCGGGATGGGCTCGCGGGGCGTGCCAGTGCGGGGTGGGCATGGCGTCTCGGACTTCATGCCCCGGCGTTCGTTCGTGCTCTGACCTCGCCGAGGAGTGCAGGTGCCGTGAGCCGCTCGCGGACCGGGCGCGGTGCGGCGGTGTGGGGAACTAGCCTGCCTGAATGTCGAAGCGCGCTGACCTCAATAGCCTCATCGATGATCTCGCATCAGCGGACCCGGACGTTCGCGACCACCGAGCTCTCGGTGCACTGGCCGGCGGCATTCAAGACGGAGAATACGATCAGTCAGCCCGCGCGCAGATCGCCACAGCAATGCTGGAGCACTTGCGACACCCACAGATCCAGGCCCGGACCTTCGCGCCGTTGATCCTGGCAGTGTTGGTAGAACACGGCGACTGGAAAGACGCGTGGTTTCCTGCCGTGCGTGACTGGTATCTCGCCGAGCAAGACCTGCGCGGCTACGACCACGACCTGGGCTGGCTGCATGCTGTCGCGCATGGGGCAGATTTCTTCGGAGCCTGTGGGGTCGCACGACGCGTCGCAGCAGCTGACCTATTGAACGTTCTGGCTGCCCGCGCAGTTGCGCCTACGGATCTTGCCTGGGCAGACATGGAAGAGATCCGCGTCGCGTTGGCGATGACGCACTGTCTCACCGACCCCGCCCTCGACACGCAGGGCGCCATCGCCTGGGTCCGTGTCGTGCGGGACGGACTTGGCGAGCCGGGGCCGACCGGCCCCGCCGCAGCATGGACCAACACGGTCCGAATGCTGACCGCCCTGCATGTCGCTCTAGGCCAGCGGGTGCAGCTGAACGGTGAGTCCGTGGTGATACCCCTTGCCGAGCCGGTGCGTGAGCAGGTGGCAAGGACACTGGCATCGACCACGCCATGGTTCTGGCAGACCGCATAGACCCACCTATTGACCACCCACGGTCGCGGCCAAGGGCGCACGGCGTCTTGGGCGACGCGACAGCGTCCCGCGAGGGAACGACTTGCGGTGACGACGCTGTGGAACGGCGCGACCGGCCCGGGGGACGGTGATCGTCACCGGAAGTGGATCGTCACGCGGGAGGCAGATTCGGATCGGGTCGCACGAACCCACCTCACGGCCACCACGCCCGCTGATCTGCGAGGACGTCAACGATCCTGCTGATAGATCCGTGACCACCAGTACCGTCCAAGCGTCTCCTGTCGTCGCCAACCGGCCGCGACCAGGTCGCTGTCCAGCTCCGCCAATCGCTGCATGACGTCGGGCGCCGCGGGCTCCACCAAGGCATCGGGCTCCATGAATCGCAGCAGGAGAAAGGTGCCGCTCTCGACCATGGCCGCCGCGTTGCCCGAGTCGTCGTCGGCCGACCGAGCCACAAACCGGTACGAATCGTAGGCAGGCCCCGCCGCCAGGGAACTGAGCGCCCGCTGGAACCACGATTGCTTGCCCAACGTCTCCAGATGGACCTCGAGCAAGTGGGTGGTCATCTCGCGCTCCCGCTTCCTCACTGCGATGTCGTCGAAGACCGACGGTAGCCAGCCATCGAGTCCATGGCCAGCCGTGGCGGCGCCGCTACGGCGGCACAGGAAGCGGATCGTCGGTCACCGGTTCCAGGGTGAGCCATTTGGTCGCCGCGAGGTCCTCTACGGTCACCCCCGCGTCGCGCGAGACCTGACCGGCGTTCGAGGAGTTGATCCGGCGGCATCGCGGCATCATCAGGGGTTGCCGTGAGGAGGCACTTCTCGTGTGCGTGCCGGAAGCCGAAGCCGCTGCGGTAACGCCGCATGACCATCCCGTACCGGGTCGCTCCGCGAGCCGATCGGCATCCGGAGCGCGCCAGCGCAGGATGGGGTTCGGTCTGGTGGATGTCTATCGCCCTGACTCACAGGTTCGAGGACCACGTCTCGACCAAGTCGCCCTATCGAAGGCCCACGGCTCGGAGACCGTGACAAAGCCGGCTTCTGATCATTCGACAAGATGGGAGCCATGGGCGACCTCAGCTACGAGCTTGAGATCTTGCGGCGTGAGAACGCGCGTCTGCGCAGATTGCTGAAGCTCACCAGTGCGGAGGCCTCGCCAGCCCATGGTGCACAAACGGCGTGGTTCGAGGAGTCGCCCGGATCGGTGGACGCGGGTTCATCCCCGCAGGCGAAGGTGCAGTTCTACTCGGCGCTGTTCGGCGCACGCGCCGACGTGTACGCCCTGCGGTGGTCCAACGCACGCACGGGCAAAGCTGGCTGGATGCCGGCGGTCGAGGGTGGGTGGCGAAAGGGCAGCACGACCTCGGAGCATCGCTACCTGCCTTTGACGTCCTCGGTGATGGCCGCGCACCTCACCGGCGACATCCACCTCGGCTTGTATCCGATGCTGCCCGGGGACCAGACGCGGTGGCTGGCTGCGGACTTCGACGGTCCCACAGCAATCCTCGATGCCCTCGCGTACCTCAAGGCCGCGCGCGCTGTGGGCACTCCAGCCTCCCTCGAGATCTCCCGCTCCGGGGTCGGGGCCCACGTGTGGATCTTCTTCACCGCCCCGGTGCCTGCGGCTACCGCGCGCCAGGTTGGGACGGGGCTCGTGCGCGAAGCGATCGCGATCCGCGGTCGCATGGGCCTTCGGTGTTACGACCGCTTGTTCCCCTCCCAGGACCTGCTGCTGGGACAAGGCCCGGGCAACCTGATCGCGGCACCGCTGCACGGCAGGTCTCGCAAGCTCGGGACAACAGTCTTCTTGGACCTGAGCACGCTCGAACCCCACGAGGACCAGTGGGAGTACCTCTCCACGCTGGAGCGACTCACTCCTAGACAGGTCAGTTCGCTGGCCCGCGAGCTACGGGAACCGGCGCTGGGCCCGAAGGTCGATCGGGCACGGCCTGCAAAGGCGACCCGGACCCAGCCACCACCAGCTCCGGTGGTCCACCTGAGGTTCGACGGCGGTCTCACGATCCCCGGTTCAGAGCTGAGCCCGTCGCTGTACGCGACGTTGAAGCACGCGGCCTCGACCTACAACCCCGAGTTCTACGACCGGCAACGCCGCCGACTCTCGACGTGGAACACCCCGCGGATCATCGCCTCCTACCAGGAGACCCTCGAGGACCACCTCGTTCTACCGCGTGGGCTGATAGACACCGCCACCCGCCTCATCGAGGAGGCAGGCAGCAAGGTCGACGTCGAGGATCAGCGCACCTCGGGTGCGCCGCAGGACTTCGCCGTCACCCTCGACCTGCAGCCCACCCAGCAGTCCGCGGTTGACGACCTCCTCCCTCACGACCTCGCCCTGCTGGTGGCACCCCCCGGCGCCGGGAAGACGGTGATGGCATGCGCGGTCATCGCCGCGCGGTCAACCGCCACGCTGGTGCTGGTCGACCGCAAGACGCTCGCCGACCAATGGCGTCGACAGATCCAGGACCTGCTCGGCGTGAAACCCGGCCAGCTCGGGGGCGGGCGGTCCAAGCTCACCGGCATCGTGGACGTGGCCACCCTGCAGACACTTGCTCGCCGCGACGATGTCGCCGCACTACTGGGCGGCTATGGACTGGTCGTGGTCGATGAGTGCCACCACGTGCCTGCAGCAGCGTTCGAATCGGTGGTGCGCACCATCACCGCACGCCACTGGCTCGGACTCACCGCCACGCCCTACCGCCGCGACGGACTCGACGACCTGATCGGCTTCCAGCTCGGCCCGGTGCGCCACACGCTGACTCATGCGCCCCCCGGCACCCTCGAAGCGGCCATCTCAGAGCGCCCGCGCCCGGTCGTGGTGGTCCATCCCACACGGTTCCGAGCCCCTGAGCAGCCGGACCTGTCTGCGCCAGGCGCGATCGCGGCCGTCCATCGCGCGCTCGCCGAGGACGAGGCCCGCAACGCCCAGATCCTCGCCGACGTGCTCGAGGCCCACGGCCGCGGGCGACACTGCCTGGTGCTGGCGCAGCGAACCTCGCACGTCGATCACCTCGCGGGCCTCCTCGAGGAACGTGGGCTGTCGCCGGTGGTGTTGAAAGGCGCGATGGGTGCCCGTGCGCGCGCGGCCGCCAACCGGCGCTTGGTCCCTGATGCCGACGCCGAGCCACTGCTGGTGGTGGCCACCGGCCACTTCGTCGGCGAAGGTTTCGACTGCCCCGCCCTGGACACCTTGTTCCTCGCCGGACCGGTCTCGTTCAAAGGCCGCCTTGTCCAGTACGCCGGCCGCGTGCTGCGCGCCTACCCGGGCAAGGAGACGGCCGAGGTGCACGACTATCACGACGTGGACACGCCTGTGCTCGCGGCCGCGCTGTCCAAACGCGCCCCGGGCTACCTGAGCCTCGGCTTCCCAGACCCCAGGAGAACCTGAAGTCTGCCCGGGTCGGAGTTTGCACGGCCTCCCGAGGTGCCGTCGGCCCACCCTCGCCACCCGGAACGCCAACGACTTCAGTCTGTCGATCTGGACCTGATCGACCCCTGGCTCGTGACACCCCGGTAGAGAGCGCCTAACAGTCGCCACCGCGGACCCCGGTGCGGGACCCGCTATGGCACGATCCGCGAGCCGATCGGTCACTGGCGTCTCCGCATGCCGATGGGCTCGCGGAGCGTCGCCGGTGCGGGATCCCCTATCGGTGACGACCGCGCTCGTGGCGGTTGGTCCTGGCGGGACCAGACCCGCCTCCGCACGAGGTTGCAGAATCGGCACAGCGGGAAGAGCGCTCTGGCAAAGCACACCGACGTGCCGATGACTTTGGGTGCCCGGTCGCGAAAGCGAACACAATGTTGCCGTGAAGTTCGCAGAGTTCCGCGAGTTCGGCCCGACGGAACATTTGCGGGATGTTGCGGTCCGGCCGATGAGGCACAGAGACATCGCCGCCGTCGCGGCGGTGTTCGGCCAACGCGAGAACGTCACCCGCCACGAGGCCGAACAAGCCGGCCCCCGACGACCCACCCGACTACCAACCGCTTCGTCGTGGTCGCGGAGCAGAGTGACTCTCAGCAGAGCGGACCCACCAGACTCTGGGGAGCGGACCCGAACGGCACCAAAATAGTCCCCCGCTCTGGCCAGCAAGGTCTTGGACCTCGTTGAACGTGTACGCGGTGCCGGCAAAGCATCCGCACACCCCGAGGTAGCGATCGTCGGTTCTATGGGGTGTGTCGATCAGCCCGACGAGGTTACGTAGTTTCTATATGAGTCGTGGGCCCAGAAGTCGGCAAGCAGGGTTATTGCAAACTAGAAGGCAGTCGCAGACCGCTCAGTAGATATGGGATTCACCATCTCCCGGGTTGTCGTATTTTCACCGGTGCGGCACGGCTAATTAGTCTCGGCGGATACTGCAGTCGGCGCTGATCACAGAGGGGCAAAAGGAGAGTAATGGATTAAAGTTTGTTGTGTAACGAAACTTTTTGCAGTTTCCCTGACTCAGCAGTTTCCCCGACCCGATCGTGATATCGTGCATTGGTGGATGTTGTTTCGTCGGATTCCGTGGCCTTGGACTGGTTGATCGCCAGCAAGTTGCCCTGGGGCCAGTTGGTTCAATTCGGTCCCGAAGGATTTGAGACCTACGCGAGGTTGAGGTTCCTGCGCGATCCGATACTTCCAGGTGAGCATGAGACCGATGTCGAAGACGGCGTGGACGATGCCGCCCCCAATGACCTGATCGACAGAGCTGTCGCGGTGCTCTCTCATCACACCGCTACCCCCAAAGAATGCTACTTCGGACTTTGGGATGGGTGGCCTGGAACATTGGAAGCCTTGACCACCCTCAGCGGCAGTCCTATCAAAAACACGAATTCTGCACTTTGGATTCCGACGCGAAGTCCCGAGCGTCAATACTTCGTTCTGAGTGGCTCGATTGAAGAATACTTGAGACGTGCCCCAGTCTTGGATTCTGGTTCACTGCAGTTATCGTTGATATGGCCAAAGGATCACACGTGGTGCATCTCGAACGACGTCGATCCGCATTACGCCGGGATTGGTGGATCCCGTGCCGCAATGGAAACTCTTTTTCGTTGTGGCAATCTTGACGTTGTGCCGGCGGATCCTACCCAGGGTCAGCCAGAGTTCAGTTGACCCGCGGTGGCGCGTACGAGTGATTGAGTGGAGTGGTCTAATCTCTTAGGTTCCCCGGCGACGTCTTGGCGTCAGTCGGTTTCGGTGTCGGTCACGCCCTCCACGACGTGGACGCCGTCTCGGATAAGGAGGCCGTGTT
>JBASAN010000019.1:0-8549 GCA_049650625.1 Ornithinimicrobium sp. | reverse complement strand
GGCCCAACACCCACCTCTACACCTTCATGACGCGGTCCTCGCCCGGATTGAAGGTCCAGGCCTCCGGTGGGGTGCGCGACGCCGCGGACATCCGCAGCTGCCACAAGACCGGGTGCGCAGGAGTGATCCTCGGCAAGTCCCTGCTCGAGGGACGCCTGACCGTCACCGAAGCCGTGGAACAGGAGCAGCCATGAGCCTCGCCCGTCGGATCATCCCCTGTCTGGACGTTCGTGACGGCCGAGTCGTCAAGGGCACTCGCTTCCGTGACCATGTCGACATGGGCAGCATCGTGGACCTGGCTCAGCGGTACCGCGCCGAAGGTGCCGACGAGCTGGTCTTCTACGACATCACCGCCAGTCCCCAAGGGCGTTCGGTCGACGTCGAGTGGGTCAGTCGTGTCGCGCGACAGATCGACATCCCGTTCTGCGTGGCTGGAGGCATCCGCTCGGTGGAAGAGGCGCGCCGCGTGTTGCACGCCGGAGCGGACAAGGTCTCGATCAATACTCCGGCGACCGCCCGCCCCGAGCTGATCAGCGAGCTCGCGGGGGCCTTCGGGGTGCAGTGTGTCGTGGTCGGCGTGGACAGCCTGCGCGATGAGGACGGGCACTGGCGGATCCGCCAGATGACCGGCGACCCGGACGCCACGACCGCCCTGAGCACGCTGACTCTGGACTGGGTCCGGACGGTGCAGGATCTGGGCGCGGGAGAAGTGGTGCTGAACTGCATGGGCAGCGATGGGGTGCGCTCGGGCTACGACATCGAGCAACTGCGAGCGGTGCGTCAGGTCTGTCAGGTGCCGCTGATCGCCTCGGGCGGCGCAGGTGAAGCGGAGCACTTCCGCCAGGTCTTCACCGACGCCGATGTCGACGGAGCGCTCGCGGCCAGCGTCTTCCACTCCGGGGCGGTGCCCATCCCCGCCCTCAAGGCGGAGCTGGCCGCTGCCGGTCTCGTCATCCGTCCTTCACCGAACGGTCCGAACGGAGCAGCAGCATGAGCGACTCACCGGCCCTGAGCCTGCCCGAGCCCTACCGCGTTTCCGATCTTGCCTTCGCCAAGCAGGACGGCCTGATCCCGGCCGTGGTCCAACATGCGAGCACGGGGGCGGTGCTGATGGTCGGCTACTGCGACGCTGACGCGGTCCGCGCCACCTTGAGCACCGGCCTGGCCACCTTCTTCAGCCGCAGCCGGGGGACCCAGTGGGTCAAAGGGGAAAGTAGCGGCAACACGCTGAGCGTCCAGCGCGTCGACGTGGACTGCGACGCGGACACGCTGTTGCTGCACTGCCTACCGGCCGGTCCGACGTGCCACACCGGAGCGGTGTCGTGCTTCTCGGCCGACCCGGTCGAGTACCTTCGGCCAGGGTTCGTGCGGACCCTGGATGACCTCATCGCCACGAGGGAGGCCGACCGTCCGGAAGGGTCGTACACGACCTCGCTCTTCGAGGCCGGGGTGCGTCGGATTGCGCAGAAGGTCGGCGAGGAGGGGGTGGAGACGGCCTTGGCCGCCGTCGCCCAGGACCAGGACGCCGACGACCTGCTCGGGGAGTCAGCCGACCTGGTGTACCACCTGTTGGTCCTCTTGCGCAGCCAAGGCCTGGGGTGGGCGGACGTCGAAGCCATCTTGTCCGAGCGACACTTCTAGGCGTGTGGTCGATCACCGTCGCGTAGGCCCCACATCCGTCCCCGTTGCGTTCCAGCACGAAGGTGGAGAACGCAACGGGGACGTGTGCACGAAAGAGGAGAAGTCCTCTCCGACGCCCTCGTGGAGCAGACGTCCTGCCGGCGACTCAGGCCTTGGCCTGCATGCTCTCGCGGGCCGGGTTGGCCTGCTGATCGGCCTTGGGGTCCTTCTCGTCCTGCTTGTCACGGACCCCTGACTCCACCCGCTTCCCCAGTTCCTCATCAACGTTTCGCCAGTAGTCGAAGGCTCGGTCCAGGACCTTCTCGCTGACGCCGTTGAGCAGATGGCCAACGATATTGTCGACGAGCCGCTCACGAGCCGCTTCGTCCAGAACGTCGCGAACCATCGTCCGCGCCTGACCCCAATCGTCGTCGTCGCGGCGGGGCAGGTATGCCGTTCGCACCATCTCGCCGTCGGCTGACCAGTGACCACCGTCATCCGTCAACGTCGGATCTGCCTTCGGGCCACCGTAGGAGTTCGGTGCATACACCGGGTCCGTGGTGTTCTTCATGCTCATCTGACCGTCTTTGGTGTAGCTGTGCACCGGTGAGTGCGGTTGGTTCACCGGGATCTGCCGGTAGTTGCTACCGAGGCGGGCACGGTGAGCATCCGAGTAGCTGAACCCTCGAGCCAACAGCATCCGGTCCGGAGAGAGCCCGGTCCCAGCCACCAGGTTGTTGGGCTCGAATGCGGCCTGCTCGATCTCAGTGTGGTGGTCGGTCGGATTGCGGTTCAGGGTCAGCTTCCCGACTTCGTGCAAGGGGTAGTCCGAATGGGGCCAGACCTTCGTGAGGTCGAAGGGGTTGAATCGATACTCTTTCGCTTCGTCGAAAGGCATGATCTGCATGTGCAGCGTCCAACTGGGGTACTCACCCGCCTCGATGTGCTCATACAGATCGCGGGTGTGATAGTCGGTGTCGGCGGAGACCAGTTGATCGGCTTCGTGCTGGTCGAAGAACTCGATGCCCTGGTCGGTCTTGAAGTGATACTTCACCCAGAACCGTTCCCGTGCCTCATTGATCCACATGTACGTGTGGCTTGAGTATCCGTTCATGTGTCGCCACGTCCGCGGGATACCGCGGTCACCCATCAGCCAGGTCACTTGGTGAGCTGACTCGGGAGTCAACGTCCAGAAGTCCCACTGCATGTCGTGATCGCGCAGATTGTTGGAGGCACGGCGCTTCTGGGAGCGGATGAAGTGCTGAAACTTCATCGGGTCCCGCATGAAGAACACAGGAGTGTTGTTGCCCACCATGTCCCAGTTGCCTTCGTCGGTGTAGAAGCGCAAGGAGAATCCCCGCGGGTCCCGCCACGTGTCGGGGCTTCCCCGCTCACCCGCGACCGTGGAGAATCGCGCAAGCACCTCTGTCTTGGCGCCAGGCTGGAACAGGGATGCCCGGGTGAACGCGCTGACGTCGTGAGTGACCTCAAAGGTCCCAAAGGCGCCGCTGCCTTTGGCGTGCGGTTGGCGCTCGGGGATGCGTTCACGGTTGAACTGAGCCATCTGCTCGATCAGGTAATGGTCCTGCAACAGCAGCGGGCCCTCGGGTCCCAGCGTCAGCGAGAACTCGTCGCTGGCAACCGGGCTGCCTGCATCAGTCGTGGTGGGGGGTTGCGGTTCAGAGGCGCTCATAGTGGTTTCCTCAAGGTAGACGGTCGTGAGGGGCTTCTTCGGGAACGACAAGTGCTTGACTTTGATTTCATACCTCGACAAGGAGCTTCGCAACTGCACTCACTCAGCGTTTACTCAGGTGTCGACGGCCGAGCCAGACCCACGCTGCGTAGTTCCACAGCCGCCAACGCGTCGATGGTCTCGGGGTCGCCGTCGCGCCAGGCCCCCAGGAGGTCCCCGTCGACCCCGCTCAGCTGTCGGGGGGTGCGACCGGTCAGCGCCCGTAGGGCCAGCAGCGCTCGCAGCTCGGGGTGGTCCCAGTAGCGCGCCAGGCGGGCGGCGGCCCGGGCCGTGCGGATGCGGACGACCAGGTAGATCGTCAGCACGAGCACGATAGGAGTGCCCGCAGCCAGGACCGAGAGCCACAGCGCCACGCGGTCCACGGACGCCTCCAGCTGGTCTGCCGCGCCGGCGAGGTTTGCTCCCACCGAGGCGGTCCGCGCGAAGGGATCTTGCAGGTCCTCACCCACCAGGGGCACCCCGGTCACGCGCTCGGCCACGTCGATCATCCGGGCCTGCAGGGAGTCGCCAGCGACGCGCATCGGCCCGGCGGGGGCGCTCAACGAGGAGACGAGAGCATGGATGAAGCGCCCGATGAGCACCCAGGCGATGACCCATCCGACCACCATGAGATCGGCCAGGATTTCCGTTGTTCGACGCCCAGGCGTCTCGGCATACCAGCGCATGAACCCCATCATGGCCCGGCCTGCCCCCACAATGTTGGCGTGATGCCGTCGTGAGAACCGGACCCGGTCCTGCACAGCCGGAGGCAGGGCTGCGGGCCGCCGTCCAGCGTTGGCTGGACCACTGCACGATCGAACGGGGGCTTTCGCGGCACACGGTGGCCGCCTATCGGCGGGACAGCTCGCGGTACCTGGAGTATGTGGCTACCCGCGGGGTCGAGGCTCCCGACCAGATCGAAGCATCCCTGGTCCGGGACTATCTGACCCAGCTGCTCACCGGTGACGCCGACCACCAGCCGCTTGCGCGCAGTTCGGTCGCTCGCGCCACCGTCGCCCTGCGAGGACTCCACGACTTCTGGGCCGCCGAGGGAGACACGGTGGTGGACCCGACCGTCCACCTCTCCCCGCCGTCCGCCCCTCGTGCGCTTCCTCACGCGCTGAGCATCGAGGACGTCGAACGCGTGCTGCAGGCCGCCTCGCTGGGTGACACGCCGGCAGGTCTGCGTGACCGAGCGCTGCTCGAGCTGCTCTACGGCTGCGGAGCCCGCGTCAGCGAGGCGGTCGGCCTGGACCTCGACGACCTCGTCCTGGATCCGGGCGCCGCATCGGTGAGGCTGTTCGGCAAGGGCAACAAGGTCCGCATCGTGCCGCTGGGCTCCTATGCGGTGCAGGCCCTGCAGGCCTACATCGTCAGGGCCCGCCCAGGCTTCGCCGAGGCCGGTCGCGGGACCCCGGCGGTGTTCCTGAACCAGCGTGGCGGGCGGCTGAGCAGACAGAGCGCTTTCACCATGATCCGTGCTGCCGCCACGCGTGGGGGAGTGACCACGGCGATCAGCCCGCATACCTTCCGCCACTCCTTCGCCACCCACCTCCTCGGTGGGGGTGCGGACATCAGAGTGGTCCAGGAGCTGCTGGGCCACGCGTCCGTCACGACGACCCAGATCTACACCCACGTGTCGACCGCCCATCTGCGCGAGGTGTACGCGCAGGCGCACCCCCGAGCGAGGTAGCCCGCGACCGTATCGGCGGCTAGGGTCGGACCGGACGGCGGGAGGCGTCCTCAACCAAGGTCTCCTCAGCTCAAGCCCCTCATCTAGGACAAGGCGAAGACACACGTGACATCCGAGGCGAACCCCACGCAGTCGGGCGACCGGGCTCGAGCCGAGCACGACCGGCTGCCGGGCACCGAGACCGCCGGATCCGGGCAGGAAGGTCCGACCGGACGGGTCCTGCCCGACTTCGGGTCACCGGCTCCGTTGACGTCCCACGGTCCGGCGCGGGTCATCGCCATGTGCAACCAGAAGGGTGGGGTCGGCAAGACGACGACCACGATCAACCTGGGTGCGGCGCTGGCGGAGTACGGACGCCGGGTGCTCCTCGTCGACTTCGACCCCCAGGGTGCCTTGTCCGTCGGGTTGGGGATTCGCACCCATGAGCTGGACGTCACGGTCTACAACCTGCTGGTCGAGCGCGGGCACTCGATCGGCGACGTCATTCAACACACGCGCGTCGCCAACCTGGACCTCGTGCCAGCCAACATCGACCTGTCCGCAGCGGAGGTTCAGCTGGTCGGCGAGGTCGCCCGGGAGCAGGTTCTCTCCCGCGTGCTACGCCCGGTGCTCGACGACTACGACGTCGTCCTGATCGACTGTCAACCCTCCCTGGGGCTGCTCACCGTCAACGCGCTGACCGCAGCTCACGGTGTGATGATCCCGCTGGAGTGCGAGTTCTTCGCGATGCGCGGGGTCGCGTTGTTGATCGAGACCATCGAGAAGATCACTGATCGACTGAACCCGGGACTCGCCCTCGACGGCATCCTCGCCACGATGTACGACGGGCGCACCCTGCACTCCCGTGAGGTGGTGCGCAGTGTCGTGGACCACTTCCAGGACGACGTCTTCCACACCGTGATCTCGCGAACGGTGAAGTTCCCAGACGCCACGCTGGCCGCGGAGCCGATCACCTCTTACGCCAGCACCCACAGCGGCGCCGAGGCCTACCGGCAGCTGGCGCGAGAGCTCATCTCGCGTGGCGGCTCGCCCTGAGCATGAGCGGGCACGTGGTCGATCGGGATGCCGTGGACCGCGGTGCTGGCGCCCCCCCCGAGGCCGACCAGCACAGCACCCCCGGGGGAGTCCTCACCCGAAGGGCCGCGCCGTTCGAAGTCCACCTCGACGTCTTCTCCGGGCCCTTCGAGTTGCTGCTCGGGCTCATCTCCAAGCACAAGCTGGACGTCACCGAGATCGCCCTGTCCAAGGTCACCGACGAGTTCGTGGGCTACCTGCGGGCCGCGCAGCTGTTCGACCGGGAGTCGGGCTCGGGCGGCACGTCCTGGGACCTGTCGCAGGCCTCGGAGTTCGTGCTCGTGGCCGCGACCCTGCTGGACCTGAAGGCCTCCCGTCTGCTGCCCCGCACCGGCGATGAGCCCGAGGAGGACCTCGAGCTCATCGAGGCACGGGACCTGCTGTTCGCCCGGCTGCTGCAATACCGTGCGTTCAAGGACGTCGCGTCGGCCTTCGAGCAGCAGATGGCCGGTCAAGGACGGATCTGGGCCCGCGATGTCGGGGTGGAGCCCCAGTTCGCGGCGTTGCTCCCGGAGTTGGTCATGAATGTCACCGGCGAGCAGCTGGCCCAGGCGGCGGCCCGCGCCTTGACACCCACCCCCACACCCACGGTGGGACTGACCCATCTGCATACCCCAGCGGTGTCCGTCAGCGAGCAGTCGACCCTGGTGCTGCAGCGGGTCCGTGAAGCAGGGCAGGCCACCTTCGCCGAAGTCATCGCGGACGCCGGATCGCGAGCAGTCGTGGTCGCACGTTTCCTGGCGCTGCTCGAGCTGTTCCGGGATGGCTCCCTGACGTTTGAGCAGGATGAGCCGATGGCTGCCCTCGTCCTGCGTTGGGTGGACGGACCGGAACCCGGCGGTGACTCGACACCTGCGACTCTCACCAGTGAGTTCGACCAACCACCTCCTCCAGCAGACCTGGGAAGCAGCAATGACTGAGTCCACCGATCACCACGCCGACTTCGACGCAGCCGCCCTGCCCGGCGGCCTGCACGCAGCCATCGAGTCCGTGTTGATGGTGATCGACGAGCCGGTCGCCGAGCCCGTGCTCGCGGCGGCGCTGGAGGTCACGGTGCCCGAGATCACGACCGCACTGCAGACCCTGACGAGGGAGTATGACGAAGCGCAGCGGGGATTCATGCTGCGCTGCTACGCGGGGGGATGGCGGATCTACTCCCGCTCGGAGTGTGCGCCTGCGGTGGAGCGGTTCCTGCTCGGCGGCCAACAGGCCAAGCTGTCCCAGGCGGCACTGGAGACTCTTGCCGTCATCGCCTATCGCCAGCCCATCAGTCGATCTCGCATCAGCGCGGTGCGTGGGGTCAGCGTCGACGGCGTCGTACGCACCCTCCTGGCACGGGGACTGATCACCGAGATGACGGCTCAGAGCCCAACCAGTGCGATGCTGTTAGGCACGACGGACCTGTTCCTGCAAAGGATGGGCGTCAACGACATCGACGAGCTACCGGCCCTCGCGCCCTATCTCCCCTCGAGCGACGTGCTCGACGACCTTGCTGCGGAAGGACTTGCGTGACCCCTCGACCCAATGACCGCCGAAAGCCCCAGAGTGACCGGGGCGCCAAGCGGTCCAGTCCCGGGCGTTCCTCCGCCGGCCGGTCCGGAGGCGGACGTCCCACCTCGGGCCGTCCCACCCCGGCGCGAGCGTCGGGCGGCAAGCAGCAGCCCCAGGTGGACGTGCACAACCCTGACGGCGTGCGCCTGCAGAAGGTGTTGGCGGGAGCGGGATGGGGCAGTCGACGGGCCTGCGAGAACCTGATCACGGCCGGCCGGGTGCAGGTCGACGACCACGTCGTGACCGAGCTCGGGGTGCGGGTCGACGTCGCCACGCAGGTCATCCACGTGGATGGGACACGGGTCGTCGTCGACGACACCATGGTCTACCTCGCCTTCAACAAGCCGCTGGGGGTGGTCTCCACGATGAACGACGAGCTGGGCCGTCCTTCGCTGGCCGACTATGTCGGGCAGCGCAACGAGCGGCTGTTCCACGTGGGACGCCTCGATGCCGACACCGAGGGCCTGCTGCTGCTGACCAACGACGGAGACCTCGCGCACCGACTCCAGCACCCGTCCTACGAAGTGCCGAAGACCTATGTCGCGCAGGTTCCCGGCCCCGTGGCGCGGGATGTGGGCCGCCGTCTGCGAGCAGGAGTAGAGCTGGACGACGGGGTGGTCGCGGTCGACAGCTTCCGGATCATCGACTCCCTGCCGGGCAAGGCGATCGTCGAAGTGGTCCTGCACGAAGGGAAGAAGCACGTCGTGCGTCGCATCCTGGACGAGGTCGGCCACCCGGTGTTGGCTCTGTCACGGGTGCAGGTCGGGCCGGTGCGCCTCGGCGAGATCAAACCGGGCCGTTCCCGGGCGTTGACCCGCGAAGAGGTCGGTGGCCTTCACCGGGCGGCCGGGCTGTGACCCACCACGGTGCGCCGGCGGC
>JBASAN010000018.1:0-2709 GCA_049650625.1 Ornithinimicrobium sp. | reverse complement strand
GGACTGCCCGAACTGGAAGGTCGCGGACGAGCGACTGAGCGCTCTCGCCGCTGAGCGCCCCGAGCTTCGCGTTACTCGCCGTCTCGTCGACACCCCGGCGGAGGCTGAGCGCACCCGTTTCCACGGCTCACCCAGCATCCACGTCGACGGCGTGGACGCCTTCGCCGCACCCGACGCCGAGGTCGGGCTCTCCTGTCGCCGGTACCCCACACCCCTCGGGTACGAGGGCGCACCCACCCTCGAGCAGCTCCGAGCGGTCCTCACCGATGCGTGAGCGGGTCCCCTCCATCGCGCCGATCGCCGCAGTCGCGGGCGCCCTCGGACTCTGCTGCGGCCTGCCGGTCCTGCTGTCGCTGGGGGTCGTGGGCGCGATCGCCGGATCCTCACGGCAGAGCTGGGCCCTGATCGGGCTCGGGCTCGCGCTGGCCGCCGTCGGGTGGGCACGACTCGTCCGGGGCCGACGACAAGACGAGTCCTACCAACAACCAGGAGCGGACCCGTCCACGGCCGCAGCGACCGCACAGACCACCAGCGGCAACACCGACGCCACCACGAGGGAGAACCACCGATGAGCCAGCACCACGACCTGATCGTCATCGGCGCCGGCATGGCCGGCGTCGCCGCCGCGACCAAGTGCGCAGCCCAGGGATGGCAGGTCGCCATCGTCGACTCGCTTCCCTACGGCGGCACGTGCGCGCTGCGGGGATGCGACCCGAAGAAGATCCTGCGCCGCGGCGCCGAAATCATCGACCACGCTCGCCTCATGCGCGGCAAGGGCATCGACGACGCGGACCTCTCGATCAACTGGGCCGACCTGATGAAGCACAAGCACGGCTTCACCGACCCCGTCCCCCAGAACATGGAAGACGGACTGACCAGCAGTGGTGTCACCACCTTGCACGGCCACGCCAGGTTCACCGGTCCCCACCAGCTCGAGATCGACGGCAGCCCCTACGACGCCGATCGCTTCCTGGTCGCCACCGGCGCCCGCCCCCGCGCCCTGGACTTCGAGGGCCACCCGCACCTGATCGACAGCACCGACTTCCTGGACCTCGAGGAGCTCCCTGCCCGGATCCTGTTCGTCGGAGGCGGGTTTATCTCCTTCGAGTTCGCCCACATCGCCGCCCGCGCCGGCAGCTCACCAGTCATCGTCGATCGCGGCGAGCGCCCGCTGAAAAGCTTCGACCCCGACCTCGTCGAACTCCTCGTCGACCGCGGTCAGCAGGTCGGCATCGACCTGCGCCGCACCACCACCATCGTCGACGTGCGCCCCAGCGAGGGTGGCTACCAGGTCACCCTCGAGCACGCCGGCACCCACGAGACCATCCAGACCGACCTGGTCGTCCACGGCGCAGGACGGGTCGCCGAGCTCGCCGACCTGGGTCTCGACGCGGCCGGTGTCGAGTGGGACGAGCGCGGCATCCGGGTCGCCGAGCACCTGCAGAGCACGAGCAACCCGGCGATCTGGGCCGCCGGAGACTCCGCCGACACCGACGGGATGCCCCTGACCCCGGTCGCGGTCTCCGAAGCGAAGGTCGCCGCGTCCAACATGATCAAAGGCACCACCTCGGCCCCGGACTACGCCGGCATCGCCACGGCGGTCTTCACGATCCCCGAACTCACACGCGTGGGCATGCTCGAGTCCGAGGCCCGCGCAAGCGGGATCGACCTCGCCGTGCGCTACTCCGACACCAGCGGCTGGTACTCCAACTACCGCATCGGGGAGACCACCGCGGCCGCCAAGATCCTCATCGACCAATCCACCGACACGATCGTCGGCGCCCATCTCCTCGGCCCCGAGTACGGCGAGCTGGTCAACACCCTCGCCCTGGCCATCAAGCTCGGCCTCACCACCCGCCAGCTCAAGTCCGCGACCGCGGCCTACCCCACCGTCGGATCCGACCTCGGCTCCATGCTCTGAGAAACCGCACTGGTGCCCCCGATGGAGGAACCCCGAGTGAGACCTAGCAGGTCATGGTCGGTCATCGGGTGCGTGCGGAGGGTCGACGTCACCGGTAGGCCCGTCCGGATGGTTTCACCGGGACGGGGACCTCGTGCGGACGGGTGTGGCCGGCGCGCCTTCTGGGTGGCGCGCGGCCTACCTTGACGACGAGCCACCGATCAATCGATCTGGCCAACGGGCCCCGGGGGCACGTCGTAGGCCTTGCCGGGATCTCGACAAATGAGGTCGGTGGGGCCAGTCCTCTACGGGCCTGCAGCCCCATCACCGGCACGAGGGCACCCAGGTTCACCCGAGGGAGCCCGCTGGTGTTCCCTTCGGCAACTCTACGCGACGAACGTGTGCCAGAACTTGAGAGATGCCTTCTGACCTGCGCAAACGTCTGCGGTAGTAATCATGCTTGAGTCTTTGGGGGCTTCTCGGCTTCCGAACCCGTTCAGGCCGCCCGGCCCGCCAGAGGCTCTTTCGGCCAGCCCGCGCGGCAAGTTTTCTCAAGAACTTGGGGGACGCCCTCTGACCTGCGCAAACGTCGAGTGGTAGTAGCGGTGGTAGTAACCCCTCGACTGTCTTCGGAGGGGCTTGGTAGTACCTGCGGTAGTAGGGGCTGGTCCAGCTTTGCGTTGTGCTCGACATCGGTTCGAGCCACGACCGAGAGGGAGCAGCGATGTCGGTGGAGGAACTGCTGGGCCTGGGCGCGGACTGCGACCTGCTTGCCCAGGCTCGGCGGCGGTGGTCGCGGTGGACCGCTC
>JBASAN010000017.1:0-4689 GCA_049650625.1 Ornithinimicrobium sp. | reverse complement strand
TCGAGGTGGAGGACATCACGCGGGCGTAGTGACCCACCAGCTGTCGGGTCAGCTCGGGCCAGGACCGGGCCACGACGGCCGCCCGCCCCTGCGCCCCCACCTGCCGACGCAGCGCTTCACCAGCGGTCGGGTCGGCCGGGATGAGGGAGGATACGGCAGCGCTGAGTGCCCCGGGCTGGTCCGGGTCGAAGAGCATGCCGGTGCGCCCGTGGTCGACCAGGTCGATAGGACCACCGCGGGCCGGCGCGACGACGGGCAGTCCACTTGCCGAGGCTTCCTGAAGGGTCTGGCCGAAGGTCTCGCGGGTGCCGGTATGCACGAAGACGTCGAGAGCGGCGTAGCACCGCGCCAGGTCAAGGCCCTCTCGGCGGCCGAGGAAGTGCGCCGTCGGCAGCGACTGCGCAAGCACGTCGGCACTCGGCCCCTCGCCGATGAGCACCAGCCGGACTCCAGGGAGCGAGCCGAGCTCGACGAGGCGGTGGAGCTCCTTCTCCGGAGCGAGGCGGCCGACGTAGCCCAGCAGAATCTCTCCGTTCGGGGCCAGACGGGCGCGCAGCTCCGCCGTTTCGTGGTCCCGAGCCCGCTCGGGGTGGAAGAGGTCGGAGTCGACGCCCCGTCCCCACAACGCGGTGCGCTGGATGCCGTGAGCGTGGAGGTCCTCGAGAGCAGAGGTGGAGGGAGCGAGCGTGAGGTCAGCCTGAGCGTGGATGCGTCGTATCCAGTGCCAGGTCGCCCGGGCCGTCAGATTCCCCGCCGGTCCACTGTGTTGGCGGATATAGCTCGGCATGTCGGTCTGGTAGATCGCCACGCTCGGCAACCCCAGCCCTCGAGCCGCCGTCAGGCCACGGACTCCGAGGATGAAGGGTGAGGCAACGTGGACCACATCGGGAGCGAAGCGATGCAGCACCGTCTCGATCTCATATGAGGGGAGCCCGACCCGGAACTGTCGGACCGGAAGGCTGGTGACCGGATGCACCGGGAAGCCGCAGTAGCGCTCGGGAGTAGCGATCGTGCTCCACGGGCTGGTCCCGGGAGCGATCACCATGGCGTCGTGACCCAGGGCGCTCAGCGACTCCAACACTTTGCAGACGCTGGTCGTGACTCCGTTCAGGGCGGGCAGGAAGGACTCGGTGACGATGGCTACGCGCACATGCTTCAGGGTGGACGCCGAACGTGACCGTTGAGCATGGGGGACCGAACGACTAGATGGCGCCCGGGTGACCAGTGGGTGCGCCAACGCGTCACGACGACGACCCGCCGGCGTGCCGCGCTCCCGTGTGCTCGTGTCGTTCAGGTCAGGTCCTCTCGCCCGCCCCGGTGAAGGGCTTGCACCACCGTGGTGACATCTTCCACCCGATCGCTGGTCGAGACCAGGAGTGCATCAGGAGTGTCCACGATCACCACATCCTGGACCCCGAGCACGGTCACGGTCCGGTCGCTCCGGGCCACCACCAGGCCGGTGCTTTCCACGCTCATCACCGAGGTCGCATCCCCGAGGACACGGAGGCCAGGGTGTTGCGGGTCATCCGCCAGGTGTTGGCGCAGGGCTCCGAAGGTGCCGAGGTCGTCCCAGTCGAAGTGAGCGGGCACCACCGCGACCTGGCCCGCGTCGGCAGCGGGCTCGGCGATGGCACGGTCGATGGACCGGGTAGGCACGGACGCCCACGTCGACTCGATGACCGCAGGGTCGGCGGCGGCCGCACGCAGGGCAGCGGCCAGCTCAGGCTGCCACCGCTCGATCATCCGCAGCAGGGCGTCCGCCCGGACCACGAACATTCCGGCGTTCCACAGATGTCCCTCGCGCACGTATTGCTCGGCCACCCCAGCACTGGGCTTCTCCACGAACGACTCGACGTGATAGGCCGACTCCGACCCATCCGTGTGCCAGGAGCAGGCGGGTCCGGGTCGGATGTACCCGAAGCCGGTCGCCGCGTAGGTGGGCCGCACTCCAAGGGTCACCAGCACGTCACGCTGAGCCAAGGCCACCGCTGTCGTCACACAGCGACGGAACGCCGCTTCGTCCTCGATGACGTGGTCCGCGGCGAAGGAGCCGATGACGGCCGCCGGGTCGCGAATCGCGGCCACCGCGGCGGCCCACCCGATGGCGGGCAAGGAGTCGCGAGGGGAGGGCTCGACCAAGAGGTTGCGAGCGACCAGGTCCGGCAGGGTCTCGGCCACCTCGGCAGCGTGCGTCGGCCCGGTCACCACCATCAGTCGCTCGCCGCACAGGGGTCGGAGCCGGCGAGCCGTCTGCTGCAACAAGGACTGGCCCGACCCGGTCAGGTCATGGAAGAACTTGGGGCGGTCGGCGCGCGACAGCGGCCACAGCCGTGTCCCCGCACCGCCGGCCGGTACCACGGCGTAGAAGCTCGGCAGCGCGGTCGGTGTACCGGCTGAACCCCCCTGCTGCTGCGTACCCATCGGGGCAGTCTAGGTCGGTGAGGCTTCCGGTCACCGCTTGTACAGTGACGCATCGTGAGCACTTTGCGCGGCCGTGCCGTGTCGGCGGCATACTCCCGCGTGGCCCAGCCGGTCCTGTTTCAGGTCGATCCCGAGCGCGCGCATCATCTGAGCCTGCGGACGGCCGAGGTGGTGGGGAGGTCAGCGGTGGCGCGACGCGCGCTCGCGGCGTTGATGGCGCCGGATCGAGGACAGGAGTCGGCGGTCGAGCTGTGGGGACTGCGCTTCCCGAACAGGCTGGGGCTGGCGGCCGGGATGGACAAGAACGGCGTGGCTGTCCCCGCCTGGGAGGCCTTGGGGTTCGGTCACGTCGAGGTCGGGACGGTGACCTCGATCCCCCAACCCGGCAACCCGCAACCTCGACTGGTGCGGCTGCCCAGGAGTGAGGCCCTGATCAACCGGATGGGCTTCAACAACGAGGGGGCCGTGGCGTTGGCCCAGCGGTTGCGCAGGCAGCGGGCGGCGGGAGGCTTCGGCATACCCGTAGGCGTGTCTCTGGGCAAGAGCAAGGTCACCGACGTCGAGCACGCCACTGAGGACTATCTCGCGTCGCTGCACGCCGTCCGCGACGTCGCCGACTACATCGCGGTCAACGTGTCCAGCCCCAACACGGCAGGCCTGCGGTCGCTGCAGGATGCCGGACCGCTGCGCGAGCTGCTGACCGCACTGGTCCAGTCAGCGGCCGGCACCCCGGTGCTTGTCAAGTTGGCGCCGGATCTCAGCGACAGCGCGACCGACGAGGCCCTCCAGGTGGCCACCGATGCCGGGGTGGTCGGGATCATCGCCAGTAACACCACGCTGAGCCGCGACCGGCTACACGCCGGTGATGCCACCCGGGCCGCTCAGAGCGGAGGGCTGAGCGGCGCTCCCCTCACGGTGCGCTCCCGAGCGATGGTGGCGCGCATCGTCAGGACCACCGACTTCCCCGTGATCGGGGTCGGCGGAGTGATGCGGGTGGAGGACGCGAAGGCGCTGCTGGACGTGGGCGCCTCCCTCGTCCAGGTGTATACCGGCCTGGTCTACGGCGGTCCCGCCCTGGTGCGGGGGATCCGCGCGCTCTAACCCCTCGCGGCGCGTAGCGCTTGGTGCCGAAGGGAATCTGGGAATATCCTGGGCGCCTCACCGAGGGAAAGGCTCACGCCATGGACGGTTCCATCCTCAGTATCCTGCCGCCGGTCCTTGCGATCGTGCTGGTCATCACCACGAAGAAGGTCTTGCTCAGCCTCGGTGCCGGTGTGGTCTCCGCCGCCTTCATCGTCGCGGACTACAACCCGTTGGAGACCCTCTCGCTGACCTGGACGGCGTTCGCCGAGATCTTCTGGGTCGACGGGGCGCTGAACACCACCTACGTCTACATCCTGATCTTCACCCTGACCCTGGGCATGATCACGGCGCTGATCCTGATGGCCGGAGGCAGCTCCGCGTTCTCGGACTGGGCTATCCAGCGGATCAAGACCCGGCGCGGGGCCCAGCTCCTGGGCGCGGTCCTGGGTGTGGTCATCTTCATCGACGACTACTTCAACGCCCTGGCCGTGGGACAGGTGGCCCGGCCGGTCACCGACCGCCACCACGTCGCCCGCGCCAAGCTGGCGTACCTGATCGACTCCACGTCGGCCCCCGTGGCGGTGCTCGCACCCTTCTCCAGCTGGGGAGCCAGCATCATCGGCATCATGGCGCCCCTGGTCGCCGCGTCGGCGTTGACCGTGAGCGAAGTCGAGGCCTTCCTGACCGCCGCCAGCATGAACTACTACGCCATCGCGGCCATCCTCACCGTGTTCCTGGTGGTCGGGTTGCAGCTCGACGTGGGTCCGATGCGCAAGGAGGAGACCCGGGCGGTCGCCGAAGGGAAGACCTTCGACGACTCGCTGGCCATTCCGGGTGAGCTGGACGAGGACCTGCCGGTGCACCAGCCCGGCGCGATGCGCTCCCTCATCATTCCGTTCGTCCTTCTTGTCGCCGGGGTGTTGGGTGGCATCGTCTACACCGGTTACACGGGAGCGGACGAGCCGAGCTGGGCGCCGTTGGACATCATGGCGAGCACCGACGTGACGGAGGCTCTGATCTACGGCGCCGTCCTGGGCTTCGGGGCCGCGCTGTACTACTACATCCGCTACACCCTGAACAACCCGAAGTTCAGCGGGGCCACGCTGGGACGCGGACTCGTCGAGGGCGTCAAGTCGATGCTCCCCGCGGTGTACATCCTGCTGCTGGCCTGGATGCTCGGATCAT
>JBASAN010000016.1:0-2058 GCA_049650625.1 Ornithinimicrobium sp. | reverse complement strand
CAGGCAGTGATCCAAGGGACGTGGGTACCGCCGGAAGGCACAGACACCGACACGACGTAGCCAGGAGGGGGCGCCCAGTGAAGATTGTGGGGGTCACGGTTGCGCTCATTCTCATCACGGTCTTCGGGGGGTTACTTCTGGTTGCTGGCCTGTTCGCGGTCACCGAACAGGAATCTGAACAAGAGATCGCGGCCGCCGCGGCGCAAGGCTCCATCTCGAGCCGCAACGTTCCCAACGGGTGGGCCGAATACGTCGATACGGCCGGCGGGCTATGCCCAGAGTTCCCGGCCCACATCATCGCCGCCCAGCTCGACGCCGAATCCGGGTGGGACCCCGACGCGGTCTCGCCAGCAGGCGCGGTGGGACTGGCCCAGTTCATGCCCGGCACCTGGACCCAGCACGGCACAGACGGCGACGCCGATGGGGTCGCGGACCCACGCAACCCGGCCGACGCGATCCTGAGCGCGGGCGTCTACGACTGTCACCTCATCGACGTCCTCCGCGAGGCGGGCCTGAAGAACCCCAGCACCGAGCTCGGTCTCGCGGCCTACAACGCCGGCCCCGGCGCGGTGATCACCCACAACGGTGTCCCGCCCTTCCCCGAAACCCAGGGCTATGTCCCGAAGATCATCGCCTTGGGCGCCGAATACAACGGGGGCGGAGCCGGCACGCCCGTCCTCGCCGGGTATGACCCTTCCCCGACCAACTGTCCCTCTTCCCGGGGGGTCACCGAGGCCGGGCTCAAACCCGGCGCGCTACGCGGCATCCGGTGCGTGAGCACCGCGTTCTCCTTCGCCAGCCTCACCAGCGGGTGGCGACCCCGAGGGTCGGTGTCCGTGTCCGACCACCCGTTCGGCAACGCCATCGACGTCAGCCCGGGTCCCTGGCAAAGCGAGCAAGGCAACACCCAGGGCTGGTTCCTGGCGCACTGGTTCCAGGTCAACGCCGACCGGCTCGGCGTCAAATACATCATCTGGGACAACTGGACCTGGAACCCGGCCAAGAAAAGCGGCGCGTGGATCCCGTACGTGCACGCCACCGGCCGCACCGACCCCTCCGCGCGGCACGAAGACCACGTCCACGTCTCCTTCACCGGTCCCGTCGGCAACGACACCGCGCCCTTGCTCAACCACTCTCCCGCCACCGGAACCTCCCGGGTGCCGTTCCGCCCCCCTGCCTCCGTGCTCACCAACTAGGAGCCACCCATGCGACCACTGCTACGCCGACCGTCCGGGCCCATCGTCGTGATGGCCCTGCTCGTGGCCGGCTGCGCGAGCACCGAACCTGAACCGGCAACCCAGAGCGCGCTGCCGACCCTGTCCGAGACGGCTACTGCGACCACCAGCCCCGGTCCGACGATCCCGGCCTGGCCCGCACCCACCACCGACCTGCCGCCCGTGGACCCCGACGCGCAACCCCGCGGCGTGCCGGACCTGGCCGATGTCGACCTCACCGACCCCGACGCCGTGGCGCAGACCTACGTGCAGATGTTGCTCACCAGCGACACCCTCACCGACACCAGCCCCGTCGCCGCAGCCCAACGGGCCGCGCCGCTGCTGGCCAATACCAACCAGATCGAGGACCTGCCCACCGGCGGTGACCCAGCGCAGTGGTGGCGCGAACTCGCCACCGCCGGCGGCTACACCACGGTGAAAGCCACCGCCTTAGAGCAACTGGAACTGCCCGACGACGCCTACCGGATGGTGCCCATCCAAGCCGCCACCACCTACCGCGACACCGAGCTCGAGGACAGCACCGCGGTCATCGACGTCCTCCTGGTCGACCTCGACGGGCAGTGGCGCGTCGAGACCACCCAAACCCGCACCACCGAGGACGCGCCATGACCCTGCCGGCCACCGACCCGCAAGACCCCTGCGATTTCGACCCGCACACCGTGCCGACCTTCCCCGTCGTGCCCGTACGCGTCCTGCTCGACGAAGACGGCACCACACGGGCCGAGTTCAACGGGCAACCCATCGACGTCCCACCAGGAACCGACCCCATCGCCGCCCTGATGGGACAGGCCGCGATCGCCGCAGGTGACCGTCCGCTGCGGGC
>JBASAN010000015.1:0-19179 GCA_049650625.1 Ornithinimicrobium sp. | reverse complement strand
GCGGCGAAGGGCGGCGGCACGTAGATGACGGAGGCGTTGGCTTCGGTCGCCTGCACGGCCTCGTGGCAGCTGTCGAAGACCGGCAGGTCCAGATGGGTCTGGCCGGAGGTGCGGCGGGGGCCGTGGCGGGGCGAAGCCACCACGGGGCTGCCACCGAGGCCATCCCCGCTCAGTCCGCGGCCGGTCCCCCCGGGAAGGCCCGCCCCGTGAACGACGAGGAGTACGAGCAGACCGACGAGATCCCGGTCCGCGAGGAACGGCATACCGGTGGCTACTGGATGCTGGGGGCGCTCGGACTCCTCGCGCTTGCCGCGGTGGCTTTCGTGGTGTTCCAGGTGCTCAGCCCTTCTGAGGACGCAGAGGTAGCTCAGGTGCTGGTGCCGTCGGTGCTCAACACCACCCAGGATGTGGCCGAGCAACGGATCGAGGAGGCCGGCCTGGTCCCGGAGGTCGAGCAGCGGCAGTCCACCGAGGCCGAGGGCGAGGTCATCGAGCAGAACCCGAACTCGAACAGCACGGTTGACGAGGGCTCGACGGTCGAGATCGTGGTGTCCAGTGGGCCCGATTCGATTGTCATCTTCGACGTGCAAGGCTTTCAGGAAGAGGCCGCTCGGACGCGGATCGAGGCGGACGGTCTGACCGTGGCCGGTCGGACGGAAGAACAGAACGACGCTGACTTCGCCAAGGGTGAGGTCGTCGCCACCGACCCGGCGATCGGCCAGTCGGTCAGCCGTGACACCGAGGTCACGTTGATCCTGGCCAGCGGCAAGGTCGACGTGCCGAACGTGGTCGGACAGGAGCAGAGCGACGCGGTGCTGGAGCTGCGCGACCTGAACCTCTCTCCCGCCACGAGTTTCGCGGAGTCGAACGAGTCCTCGCCCGGCACGGTCCTGGAGCAGTCGATCGAGGCCGGTGAGGAGGTCGACTACGGCGAACGGATCACGCTCACCATCGCAACCTCACCGGTGCCGACGGTCACGACCACTCAGACCCAGACGCAGACCGTCACGGCGACCACCCCGCCTGAGGCCACGACGGACGAGCCGACGGAGACGGAGGAGCCCACCACGGAGCCACCGACGACAACGGACCCGCCCGACCAGACGGACTCCACCGCAGGTGGTGGCGACTAGGACCGCAGCATCAGCCTCGGCCGAGGCCGTTCGTCGTGTCGACCTCATCGCTCGGCAACTCGTCGATCTCGGCTCCGGGCAGCCGGACGTACTCCGGCCGCGGGATGCTCGCAAAGCCGGGGAGGTCGACGCGATCCAGCGACTCGACGACGTAGCCCAGGCCCAGGGTCTCGGACCATCCGCGGTAGTTGTCCACGATGGGGTCCTGGTCCAGCGAGGTCTGCAGTGAGTCAACGTCACCGATAGCGGTGATGGTGTACGGCGGGGAGTAGACCCGACCCTGCAGGTACAACGTGTTGCCCACACACTGCACGGCGCTACTGGCAATCACCCGCTGGTCCTGGATCATCATGGCCTCGGCCCCGCCCGCCCACAGCGCGTTCACCACCGCCTCGACAACCTGCTGGTGCACGACGACGTCGTCCACGTTGTACCCCTCCGGCAGGGTGTCCAGCGTGTAACCAGCGTCGTCCAACGTGACCTGCACGGCTGGGCCTCGCACCGGCCCCAGGCCCACCTCGGGAGCGAGGGCGTCGGCCTGCTGGCTGATCTGAGTCGTCAGGGCCGAGCCGCTGGTGGCGCGCTCCAACTGCTCCACCTCCGTCGACAGCTCCCCGACCCGGTCGGTCAGACGCTCCACCACGCCGGTGCGCTGCTCGATCAGATCCGCGAGGTTCGCCGGCTCGGAGGCGGTCAACGGCTCCGTCCGGGCCAGGGCCGCCGAGGTGCCGAAGATGAGCCCCGCGGCGAGCGCCATGACCGGCACCGCATACCGGTAGGGCCGACGTGACGGTGGCGTGTCGTCGTCGGCCGGGCGACTGGGGCGAGAGTCCATGGCCTTCCAGGATAAGCCGTAGCGACCCCCTATCCTGTGAGCCAACCCATTATCGAACCAGGAGCATGCCGTGCCGGAGTCAGAGGGCCAGCCCAGGCCGAAGAAGTCGCCGGGGTCGAAATCAGGCAACCCCGCCACCCGCCGCGAGGCGATGGGTCGCCCCGAGCCCAAGAAACAGAGGGTCGGCAACCCGGAGTGGTTCGTCCCGGTGATGTCGACGCTGATGGTCGTCGGGGTGCTGTGGGTCGCCACCTTCTACATTTCCGCCGGAGTCCTGCCGATCGAAGCCATCGGCTACGGGAACCTCGGGGTGGGCATGGGCCTGATCATGGCCGGGTTCGTGATGGCCACGCGCTGGAAATGACCCGAAGCCGGCGGATCAGACCATTTGTGCACACGTCATCCACAGAACTGGGGATAACTACACCGGTGTAAGTCCTAGAAGCCCTGGACCATCCAGATGCGCCAGGCTGCCGCGGCGATGACGATGACCGTGACCAGAGCGAAGCCGGGCCATTGCAGGCGCCGCTTGCGCACGGCGGCCGCGTCCCTTCCGGGTGTCGCGGTGTAGGCCAGGATCCCAGCCAGAGCTGCTCCTGTCACCGCCCCTCCGAAATGGGCCTGCCACGCGATGCTGGGCAGGAGGAAGCCGATGACCACGTTGATCAGCAGCAGGGCGATGATGCCGCCGGTCTCCCGGCCCATCCGCCAGTTCAGGACCAGGACCGCTGCGAACAGTCCGAAGACGGCTCCGGAGGCTCCCACGACGTAGGTGAGCCACCCCACGGGCACGGTCGCGAGCAGAACGACGCCGGCCGAACCGCCGAGTGCACTGATCAGGTAGAGCAACACGAATCGCAGGCGGCCGAGCATGGGCTCGAGGTAGCCGCCGACGATGTAGAGCGCGAACATGTTGAACGCAATGTGGGTGATGGACCCCGGGGAATGCAGGAACGCCGAGGTCAGCGCCCGCCACGGCTCCGCGGCGGCCAGGTGGGGACTGAACTGCAGATCGCGGGTCAGCGCCGGACTGACCAGCTGACCGACATACACCGCGATGCAGATTCCCATCAGGGTCAGGGTGGCCCGCGGTCTCTCGGAGCCGGCGCTCGCCGGCGCCCCGAACCTCGACGTCACCCGTGGGGCGTCCTTGGCCGCCCGGGCCACACAGTCCACACACTGGATGCCGACCGCCGCCGGTCGCTGGCACGTCGGACACGTCGGGCGACCGCAGCGCTGGCAGCGGACGTACGTGACGTAGTCGGGGTGACGCGGGCAGACCGGCGGTGCGTCGGCAGTCACAGGTGGTTCATTCCGGTGTGGCGTCGCGGCTCACCGGGTCGTGAGTCCACGACACATCGCCGGTGGCAACGTCACTCACTAATGGAGACGCTCTCGATCGTCACCGGATCGGTCGGCTTGTCCCCACGACCCGTCGGAACGGCAGCGATCTTGTCGATCACGGCGCGGCTGTCAGCGTCGGCCGCTTCACCGAAGATGGTGTGCTTGCCCTGGAGCCAGGGGGTCGGCTCCACGGTGATGAAGAACTGGGATCCGTTGGTGCCCTTGCCCATCCGCTTGCCGGCATTCGCCATCGCCAGGATGTAGGCCGAGGAGAAGTCCTTGTCGGGGCTGATCTCGTCGTCGAAGTTGTATCCGGGTCCACCGACACCCTCGCCCAGGGGGCAACCGCCCTGGATCATGAATCCGGGGATGATGCGGTGGAAGATCAGGCCATCGTAGAACTTCTCCGGGTTGGACCGCCCCGCGTCGTCGGAGTACTCCTTGGTGCCATCGGCCAGACCAACGAAGTTGGCTACGGTCTTGGGTGCGTGATCCGGAAACAGCGTCAGTGCGATGTCGCCATGGTTGGTATGCAGCGTCACATTCATGCCCCCTATCCTCCCACGATGCCCCGCTCACCTCGCGACACGGCGGTCAGCCCAGCCTCCCCAGGTGGCTTGGCCGGAGCAGACAGGGCAAGATAGCCCTTGCCCATTACCACAGGAGGATTTTTCGTGTTCTTTCGCACCAAGACTGACGTGGCCAAAGACAAGGCCACGAAGAAGGCAAAATCCGCCACCGACACCGTTGCCGCGCAGGGGGCGCACCTCAAGAGCGGTGTCATGACGTCTGCTGCTTCTGCCCTGCACTCGGTCTCGGACGTGATCTCCCCGAAGGCTGCCGCCGCCGCTGCGGCAGCCAAGGGCGGTGCAGAGCAGGCGAGGTCGGTCGCTCTGGACCGGACTGCCGATGCTCGTTCTGCCGCCGCTGAGCGGACCGCGGAAGCGCGAGCTGCTGCTTTGGAGCGCACCGCCGATGCTCGGGGAATCGCCAAGGAGAAGGCGACGCACGCCCGTGACTCCGCGGTGTCCGGACTCGACAAGGGGATCGACGCAGCGATGCCCGCCCTCCAGCACGGAGTCGAGGGTGTCGGCGACAAGGTCGACAGCGCCCGGGACCTGATCGTCGACGACCTCCTACCCAAGCTGCAGGAGATGCTCGTCAACGTCCAGTCCTCCAAGGACGCGGCCCTGGCCAAGCAGGACGGCGCCACGGCCGTCATCACCGGGGCACCGAAGAAGGAGAGCAAGAAGGGCGGTCTGCTCATCGCGTTCGGCCTTCTTGCCGCGATCGGCGCCGGAGTGGCCTACTACCTCAGCCATCAGAAGCGCACCACCGAAGAGGACACGGATCCGTGGGCCGGCGCAGGTGCCACCGCCGAGCCGGTCGCGGCCACCGCGCCCAAGTCGGATGCAGCACCGGTCGAAGCCGACGCTACGGCTGCCGACACCGTCTCGGCCCCTGACGCCACAGAGTCCACAGTCGCCGGGTCTGAGGCTTCCACCGGATCCGACGAGAGCGCGGAGTCCGACGTCGAGGACCTGCCCAAGATGGTGGCGCCCGAGGACGTGCCGGGAACGGATCCGGACGCTCAGGCCGGGTTCGGGACGGACTTCACCGACACGGACACCGACGACGAGCGCGAAGGCAAGCATCGCGCCTGATCTTCTGAGACGAGGAGCAACCCGCTCCTAGAACAAAAAGCGGTGGTGCCTTTCCGGCACCACCGCTTTTTCGTTTCGTGGCCAGAGTCGACCCGCAAAACGCGTGAGCAGTATCACCGTGCCCTGTCCTTTCTTGTCGCGCTTTCCCGCGTGGCGATGAAAAGGCCGAGCCGATCCCTCCTAGGGTTATGCCGAGACGCAATGCGCCTCGGTCAAAGGCACGTACTCAAGGCAGTTGTGGTGAACGGGGAGGTGTTGGATGTCCGAGCACGCCCGGAGCGCTGCCATCGAGGCCACTGAGGTCACCGCTCTCGACCCCGGACATCCCTCCTCCGAACGCTCCCTACCGGGTACGGGGTCGATGCGGGCCCCATCGTCCGACTCTTCCTCAGCGGCGCCGCCCCGGCGACGACGCGGTGGCCCTCGGGGCCCTGCCGGCCTGCGACCACGGCCTGGCCACATTCACGGTCTGGACGGTTTGCGCGGAATTGCCATCGTCGCGGTCTTGGTTTACCACTTCACCCCTTCCGTCCTGCCTGGAGGCTTTCTCGGGGTCGATGTCTTCTTCGTCGTCTCAGGCTTTCTGATCACGACGTTGCTGCTGCGTGAGCTGCATGACTACGGACGGATCAACCTCAAGCAGTTCTGGCTCCGCCGGGCCCGACGACTGGTGCCCGCAGTCGTGGTCGTCGTGGTGCTCAGCGTGGCGGCCGCGCGCGTCATCGGCGGCGACTTGCTGGTCTCCATCGGGCGCCAGACCCTGGGGGCACTGACCTTCTCCACCAACTGGGTCGAGATCTCCGCCGGAGCCAGCTACTTCAGCTCCACCGCCCCGCTGCTGTTCGTCAACTTCTGGTCCCTGGCCGTGGAGGAGCAGTTCTACCTGCTGTGGCCGTTCGGGCTCGTCCTCACCGTGGCCTTGGCCCGCACCACGCGGTCGCGGCTTGCGGTGGTCCTCGGCGTGGCTGCAGCATCGGCGCTGGCCATGGCGGTGATCTTCGTGCCCGGCCAAGACGCCAGCCGGGTGTACTACGGCACGGATACGCATGCCTTCTCCCTGATGCTGGGCGTCGCTCTCGCGATGGCCTGGGCGGGACCCGAGCGCGCGTGGCTGCATACCGCGTGGTGGAGGCAGTGGCGAGGCGCCTCCGTGACCGCTGCGTTCACCACCTTGATCGTCCTGATGGTCGTGCTGGACGACCTGTCCAGCTGGACCTTCCGCGGGGGAATCGTGCTGGCCGCCCTCGCCACGGTCGTGCTCATCGCCGGGCTGCTGGAGAGCTCCAGCCCCTGGCGGGTGGCGATGCACCTGCGCCCCCTCGTGTGGCTGGGTCGCCGCTCCTACGGGATCTACTTGTGGCACTGGCCGGTGCTGTTGATCGCCCTGGCGCTCTGGCCCGTCGCGCCCCAGACGGTGAGCTCCGCCATCCTGGTCACCGCGGTGCTCGTCGCGACGCTGACCTTGTCCGCGCTCTCCTTCACCTTCGTCGAGACGCCCATCCGCCGTGATGGGTTCGTCGCGCCGTTGCGGTCCAGCGTCCTGTGGTTACGTACCCCTTGGCAGCAGTCTCGAGCACCCCGCCTCATGGCCGGCGCGTTGGCGGGAGTGCTGCTCCTCGTCGCCCTCGCTGTCGTCACGGCACCGGAGAAGTCCGCGACCCAGACGCAGATCGAGTCTGCGGAGGCGGCCATAGGCCAGCCGCGGGGCGAGGGGGACGATCCCGGCACGTCCGAGGTCGCCGTCCACGACGGGCTGACGTCGGCAACGGGTGCCGCGACGGCTGCCTTGGCGGATGAGAACGCGAAGGATGAAGACACGAAGGACAACGCGGGCGATGGCACCTCGGCCGGCCAGGACGCGGTCGCCGACTGGGGTTACCGCGAAGATGACGAGGGACTCCTGGTGCCGGACGGATCCGACATCACCGCGATCGGCGACTCCCTGGTCATCACCAGCGCCGATGGGATCACCTACCGCTTCCCTGGGACCACCTACGCGGCGAAGTCCAATCGCCAGTGGAAGGACGCCAACCGCGTCCTGGACGAGGCATTGGCCCAGGACCTGGTCAAGGACAACGTCATCGTGCACTTCGGGACCAACGCGGGCGTGGACGAGGACGCTCTGCGGCAGTTCCTGGACACCCTCGGTCCCGAGCGCCGTGTGGTGCTGATGAACCTCTACGGGCGCTCGAGTTTCACGCAGCCGTCCAACGAGACCATCGACCAGGTCGCGGCCGACTACCCACGGGTCACGGTGGGCGACTGGAACGCCGCGGCGACCGCCCAGCCCGACACCCTTCAGGCCGACGGCATCCATCCCGACATCGACGGTATGTACGTGTACGCCGAGGTCGTCGCGCAGTCCTTCGACGCGTTGGCCCGGGCGCAGGGCTGACTCCACCCTGACATCTATGGCAGGCTCGACGCCGTGAACATCGTCTTCGTCGAACCCCACTTCCCGAAGAACCAACGAGAGTTCGTCCGGGCTCTCGCTCAAGCCGGTGCCTTCGTGCTCGGCGTCGGGGAGACCCCAGCGGAGTACCTCGACGACGAGCTGCGGTCGTGGATGGGCCACTACGAGCAGGTCGGATCGGTGACCGACGTCGAGCAGATGACGGCGGTGGTCCGACACCTGCAGAACTGGGTGTGGATCGACCGCCTCGAGGCCACGATCGAGTCACACACCCTGCCCGCCGCCCTCGTTCGTGAGGCCACCGGCATACCAGGGACGTCGGTGCACACCACCTGGTTGTGCCGCGACAAGCCGTCGATGAAAGAGGCTCTACGGGCGGCCGGGGTGCCGACGGCCGCTTCCACCGGCGCCGACAACGTGGAGCAGGTGCGTGAGTTCGCCGCAAAGGTCGGCTACCCGCTGATCCTGAAACCGCGTGACGGTGCGGGGGCGGCTTCGACCAGCCGGGTCGACAACGACAGCGAGCTCGAGGCTGCCCTCGGCCAGTTCGGGCCCGGGACCAGCAGCATCGCGGTGGAGGAGTTCATCGAGGGTCACGAGGGCTTCTACGACACCATCAGCATCAAAGGCGATCCCGTGCTGGACTTCGCCTCGCACTACTACCCGGGGGTGCTGGAGGCGATGCGGCACCGGTGGATCTCCCCGCAGTACGTCTCCACCAACCGCATCGACGAGGGTGGGTTGTATAGCGAGATCCGCGAGATGGGGCAGCGCGTCTGCGAGGCACTCGGGATCGGCACCTCAGCCACCCACATGGAGTGGTTCCACGGACCTAAAGGCCTGAAGTTCAGCGAGATCGGGGCGAGGCCACCCGGGGTCGGCTGCTGGGACCTCTACAGCAACGGCAACGACATCGACCTCTATCTGGCGTGGGCCCAAGCGGTGCTGTACGGCCACACCACCCTCCAGGCGAGCCGTAGTCATAGCTCGGGGATCATCGCGTTGCGCCCGGACCGCGACGGGCAGATCATCCACTACGACGGCCTCGAAGACGTCGAGAACCGACTGGGGCGGTGGATCATCGACGCCCATCTACCCGGATCGGGGACTCCCACGCAGCCCATCGAGAACGGCTACATGGCCAACGCCTGGGTCCGGATGCGGCACCCCGACTACGACGTGTTGCGCAACATGTTGGACGACGTGGGGTCCACGGTGCACGTGCATGCCCACTAACACCTGGATCACCCTGCTCGGACCTCAGCGCACCCCGCGGCTGGACCACGTGGTCGCCTCCTTGGGCCTCACCGACGCCCGCTTCGCGACCATCAACGCCGGCTGGCGCGAGCGCGAACCCGATGACGAGCTGCTGTCCCAGACGCTGGGGGGCAACACGATCAACCCCCGGCTGTGGCATCGCATGCAGCAGATGTGGGAGGACGACCCCGAGCTGGCCCAGGCCGACCGCGACCGGCGCCAGGTGCTGGAGGAGATGCACGAGCTCTATCTGATGGGGCTCGACCATGCGCTGTCGGCCCTGAAGGAGCTGATCGCCCACGCGCCACGCCATTCCAGGGTGCGTGAGGTGGCGATCGAAGACGCCGAGGAGATCGTCCGCGAGATGGATGCTCGGCACCTCGAACGCATCGAGCGTCAGTACGCCCAGTTCTGGGAGCAGTGGAGGCCACACGAGCGTCCGGCCACCGCCCGAGCGCGCGAGATGGTGCACCAGGAGCTGTCGCAGGCGCAGGCGATCGTGGTGACAGGGGGCCACGTCGGCGTGCTGATGGGGGCGATGAACCTCTTCAACATCGGCCCTGCGCTCGACGTGCCGATCATCGCCTGGGGGGCCGGGGCGATGGCGCTGACCGAGCGTGTCGTCCTCTTCAACGACCGGGCAGCCCACGGACCGGCCATCGCGGAGGTGTATCGCCGCGGGCTGGGCTTGGTGCGGCATACCGTCGCCTTGCCGTCGCCCCGGGAGCGGCTCGACATCAGCAACCAGACCCGGATGGGACTGCTGGCCCGCCGTTTCGGCCCGGCCAACTCGCTGCTGCTCGAGACCGGGGTGCAGGTCCACATCGGCTACGACGGGCGGTTGCCCCAAGGCGCACCGGTGCTCGGAGCCGACGGCTCGGCCACGGTGCTGGCGGAGGATGCGGCATGAGCACCAGTACCCCGGCCCGGACCCGCGCCAAGCAGCGACCCAAGCTCGCGATCAACCAGCTCCGAGCTCGCGATCACATCGACGAGCACGCGGTCGACTCCTTCCTGGGCCAGCACGAAGCTCCCATCGTCGAGGGGGCCAAGTGCACCTTCCTCTGCCGGGGGGAGGCCGACGAGGTCCACGTGATGCACCGCATCGTGAACCAGCCCCAACGCGTCCCCATGAAACGACTGGGGCAGACCTCGCTGTGGTGGGTCACGATCGAGCTACCCGAGGGATCCCGGGTGGAGTACCAGCTGAGCAAGCGTGTCGGCGACTACACCGACCAGTTCAACGACCCGCTCAACCCCTACGTGGCCCACAGTCCTGTCGGGTCGTCCTCGGTCTGTCAGGCCAGCGGCTACCAGACTCCGGAATGGGTGCAGCACGACCCCGCGTCGCGACCCGGGGAGATGCACACCGTGGAGTTCCACTCCAAAGCCCTACGGCGCAACACGGCGAGCCGGGTCTACCTGCCGGCCCGTTATCGCGCCAGCAGTGCGTATCCCTTGTTGGTGGTGCACGACGGCGACGACTATCTCAACTACGCCGCCATGCAGACCGTGCTGGACAATCTCATCCACCGTCTGGATATGGCGGAGACCGTCGTTGTCTTCAGCAATCCCGGTGACCGGTTGCGGGAATATCCCAACAGCGCCGCGCACGCTCGCCACCTCAGCGCGGAGCTGGTGCCGTACCTCAGTGACCGTCTCTCGTTGATCGACCGCCCGGAGGCGCGGTGTCTCATGGGGGCCAGCTTCGGGGCGATGGCCTCGCTGTCGACGGCCTACCGCAAACCGGATCTCGCCTCATCGCTGCTGCTGCAGTCGGGATCGTTCGTGTTCACCGACATCGGTGACGACCACGGCGGTGGCGCCGCCTTCGACCCCGTCGTGAAGTTCATGAACCGTTATCGCGCCGACCCGCGCCAGGTCGCCAGCAGGATGTTCATGTCGTGCGGGGTCTACGAGCCCTTGATCGTGCACAACCGATCAATGGTGCCGGTCTTCGAGGCGACGGGGACGACGGTGCGGTATGTCGAGGCGCGCGACGGCCATTCGTGGGAGAACTGGCGTGACCGCTTGCGCGATGGGTTGTCCTGGATCTTTCCCGGCCCGCAGAAGTTCGTCTACGAGTAACGTAAGCCTCGGTGAGGCTGTGTAGTGCCTGCCGTGCTATCGCTCGATAGGTTACGAACTAAGGAAGCACAATGGATCATCAGAACTCTCCCTTCGACGGGGCACAGCGCTCGACCTACCTTCTTGTCGATGGCGAGAATATTGACGCCACTATCGGCAACTCGATCCTCAACCGTCGGCCTAATCCTGAAGAACGCCCTCGCTGGGACCGATTGTTGACCTTTGCCGAGTCGAAATGGCAACAGCCGGTCAAGGGTTTGTTCTTCTTGAACGCCTCCTCGGGGCTGCCCATGGCTTTCGTGCAGGCGCTGCGGGCGATCGGCTACGCCACGGTGCCTCTGGCGGGCACGGCGGAGGAGAAGGTCGTCGACATGGCGATCATCCGCACGCTCGACGCACTGCTGGACCGCGACTCCGACGTCATGCTGGTCAGCCACGACGGCGATTTCGTCGAGGCGATGACCCCGCTGGTGGACAGCGACCGTCGAGTGGGACTGATGGCGTTCGAGGAGTTCCGCAACAACGGCTTCAGCCCACTGCAGGCTCGGGGGATGGAGTTCTTCGACCTCGAGCACGACGCACACGCCTTCAACACGCACCTGCCCAGGCTGCGCATCATCGCGATCGAGGACTTCGACCCGCTGGACTTCTTGTAGGTCCGCGCTCTTCGTGGTGGTCGGCGGCGGCAAGGCCACGTGGTCGGCGTGGCAAGCGACTCCGCTGCATGCAAGGCTGGACCCATGACTGAAGCCAGCCCCAACCCCTCGCCTCTGATCGTCGTCACCGGAGCCAACGGCCTGGTCGGCTCCCGCGTCTGTGCGGCTCTCAGCGAGCGCGGTGCCCGCGTCCGCGCCGTGGTCCGTCGGGCCGGGACTGCGCCCGAGCTGCCGGGTGTGGGTGAAGAGGTCGGTGATTTCACCGACCCGGAGTTCGCCACTGTGGTGGTGCTGGGCGCCGACTCGGTCGTGAGCACCGTCCACCCGATGGGTTCGGATCTGGCCACTCAGCATCGGGTCGGTGTGGAGGGCACGGGCACTCTGGCCCAAGCGGCTCGCGACGCCGGAGTATCGCGCTTCGTGCACATCTCGACCGCGGCCGTCTACGACCGTTCACCCGGGATGGGAGATGTCGATGAGCTGTCACCCCTGGTGGGAGACGATAGCGGGGACTACGCGGTCACCAAACGAGACACGGACGCTGCACTCGCAGAGATCGATGGCATCACCCGCGTGCTGCTGCGTCCACCGGCCATTCTCGGCGCAGGGGACACCTCGGTCTGGAACACGCTCCGGCCAGCCGCGATCCGCGACGACGAGTCCGCGCGCCACGCCACGCCGGAGCAGACCTTCGCCTGGGTGCATGTGGACGACCTCGCTGCCTTCGCTGCCGACCTCGCCTCGGACAAGGTCGCCAGCAGCGACGACTCGGCCACCGGACCCCTGGAAGGTGCGTGTACCCCGGTGAACGTGGCGGCCGGGCCCGCTACCGCACGCGACTACGTCGGCACGGTCACCAGCGCACTCGACGTGGAGCCGGTCTGGGAGGAAGGGGAAGCGTGGACCGGACAGATTCTCGCTGACCGCGCGCACGGTTGGGGCTGGAGTCCGGCGGTCGGCCTGGACCAGGCACTGTCCGAGATCACCGACGGGATCAACGATTCGCAACCCAGCATGTGAAGGGAGTGCTAATCGCCCGTAGTCGACTCCCTCTGCAGACGCGCTGAGCGGGCCGCCGCCACCTTGGCGTCGCGCTGACGCTTCATCCGGACATGGGGATCCGCGTTCCCGCTCAATTGGGGCGGTCCGTACACCCACAACCCGATGTACTTGACCCGATACAGGAACCGGTAACCCCAGGACAAACCCTCGCGGTCGGCCTTTCTACTCATCTACGCTCCATACTTAGTGCACGAACTATTACGGGGCTCAGGCTACTGTTCTGCTCGCCTAGGATGAAAACCGTGGACTCCACACCGATCCTCGACGGTGACAGCGCAGCTCCCGACCTGCTGGCCCTCGACCGACAGGTCTGCTTCGCCCTGGCGGTGGCGGCGCGGAACGTCATCGGTCTGTATCGGCCTCTGCTTGAACCCATGGGTCTTACCCACCCCCAATACCTCGTCATGCTGGCCCTCTGGGAGCAGTCGCCGCTCAAGGTCTCTGAGCTGGCGAGTCGGCTCAGCCTGGAGTCGGCGACGCTTTCCCCCTTACTGAAGCGCCTTGAATCGGCCGGGATGCTCACTCGTCGCCGTGACCCCAACGATGAGCGTTCTCTGGCCATCTGTCTCACGCCACAAGGACGCGAGACGCGGGCTCAGGCCGAACGCATCCCGCCAGCCATCATGGAACGGCTCGGGATGAGCCTGAGTGACCTGGAAGATCTGCGCGACCGTCTCAACGCGCTGATCTCTACCAGCGCCGGTCCGGCGGCGTCTACTTAGTCGTAGGCGAAGGGCCCCAAAGGGAGCCTTGTCATACGGTGGAGGCTAGGGGACTCGAACCCCTGACTTCGACCTTGCAAAGGTCGCACTCTACCAACTGAGTTAAGCCCCCGAAGGCGATCCACCAACATGCTCAGCCGGTGGATCGGTGTGTTCAGTTGTTGCTGACCTCGTCGGTCGCTTCGGCCCACAGGTCACGCTCGGCCTGCTCGTTCTGTGACTTCTTGGCCAGGGCCAGCGCGCCAGCCACGGCGGCGACAATCACCAGGATGCGCTTCATAGAATTCGACTCCTTGATGCTTGGTCGGACGATGTCAGGTCGTGCTGTACCACGTTCACCGGTGGGCCTAACTGGACTTGAACCAGTGACCTCTGACTTATCAGGTCAGCGCTCTAACCGACTGAGCTATAGGCCCCACTCTGCCGCGAAGGCCCTACGCTCGTACGGGAGAGCGGCGGGTCACGCGACGCATGAGGTTACCTCACCGCATACCGGCCGGACAAAACCAGCCCGCTCACTCGTCGGACAGAGTCAGGTGTGCGCCGCCGACCAACGCGGCACAGACGTTGTAGAGGAAGGCGCTGAGCGTAGCCAGAGCCGTCAGCAACAGCACGTTCGCCACGGCGAAGACCACCGTCAGGGAAAGCACCCGACCCAACCCGATGTACTGCATCAGGTCGAACGCGCTTGCTGAGTCCTCGCCGCTGGTGACCTGCACGATGAACTCGTTGATGGTGGCGAAGACGTTCATGCCCGACAGCACCGTCCACAGCACGGCCACCATGATGACGGTGGCGATCCCCAACCCGACCGCCACGAGCAGCGAGATCTTGAAGACCGACCAGGGGTCGACTCGCTGAATCGTCAGGCGGACCCGGCGAGGGCCGGTCCGGCGGGGCTTGGCCCCCGGCGCACGCGTTCGGTCCGCTCCACCCGAGGGCTTCCCACGCCCGGCGGAAGCACCTGCGGCCGAGCCGCCCGCGACACCGGCGCTTCGTGAGGCTCCGGGACGTCGCGACGACAGGTCACGCCGAGGGGAGACCCGCGCCATGGCACCTTCGCGCATCGACCCTGAGGTGGGCCGACTCTTCGACGACTCACCGGTGTCTGCGGGGCTGCCGGAGGACGCCCCCGTCGTCGAGCTGGACGGGGACGACTCCTCGGACGACGACTCAGACCTCTGGGAGGCCTTGGTCTGCTGCTCGGCAGTGCTCATCACTCACCTCCGGTGGTGTCCTGATCGGGAGTCTGCGGGTCGCTCTCACCATCGGACACCAATGCATCACCGTCCAATGCTTGGTCCGACGTTACGCCATCGACCTCTGCATCGTCAGGCACCTCAGCCGTGACTTCCGCTCCGTCCAGCACCGCCGCCAGCTCGCTCTCGGCGTTTCTGGCGACTGCCACGATCGAGTCACCCGCACCCGGGGTGGCGAACCGTACTCCCGCGGTGTCGCGCCCGGTGACCCGCACCTGGTCGATAGCCGAGCGGACCACGTTGCCGCCCTCCATCACCACGAGCACCTCGTCCCCGGAGTCCACCGTCAGCGCTCCTACCAACGTGCCGCCCTTGTCGCTGGCCTTGGCCACCTTGATGCCCAGCCCGCCACGACCCTGGATGCGGTAGGCCGATACCGGAGTGCGCTTGGCCATCCCGGTCTCGAAGACGACGAAGACGAATGGGTCCTCACCGTCAGCGACAACCTGCATCGCCAACAGATAGTCGCCACCGCGGAACTTCATCCCGGTCACCCCGGAGGTCGCTCGGCCCATCGGGCGCAGCGTCTCGTCCGTCGCGGTGAAGCGGACGGACTGCCCCAGCACCGAGACCAAGAGCACGTCGTCCTCGGAGCCGGCCAAGCCAGCGCTGACGAGCTCGTCACCATCGCGCAGGTTGACGGCGATCAGGCCACCCGTCCGAGGCGAGTCGTAGTCCGCGAGCCGGGTCTTCTTCACCAGTCCGTTGCGGGTCGCCAGCAGCAGATATGCCGACTGGTCGTAGTCCCTCAGCGTCAGCACCTGGGCGATCTGCTCACCCGGCTGGAAGGCCAACAGGTTGGCCACGTGCTGGCCCTTACCGGTGGGACCACCCTCGGGAATCTCGTAGGCCTTGGCGCGGTAGACGCGACCCATGTTGGTGAAGAACAGCAACCAGTGGTGGGTCGAGGTGGTGAAGAAGTGACCGACCACGTCATCCGCGCGCAGCGACGTGCCACGACGGCCCTTGCCACCGCGGTGCTGCGGCCGGTACTCGGCCACCCGGGTGCGCTTGGCGTAGCCGCCGCGGGTGATCGTGACGACGACGTCCTCTTCGGGGATGAGGTCCTCCATCGACATGTCCCCGTCGAAGGCGTGGATCTTGGTGCGCCGGTCGTCGCCGTACTTCTCGACGATCTCGGCGAGCTCATCGCTGACGATGGTGCGCTGCCGCTCGGGCCGGTCCAGGATGTCCTGGTAGTCGATGATCATCGACTCCAACCGGTCGTGCTCCTCGATGATCTTCTGCCGCTCCAGGGCCGCCAGTCGGCGCAGCTGCATATCCAGGATGGCGCGTGCCTGCACCTCGTCGATGTCCAGCAGGTCGATCAGGCCCACCCGGGCATCCTCGACGGTGGCACTGGCCCGGATGAGCGCGATGACCTCGTCCAACGCGTCGAGGGCCTTCAGCAGACCGCGCAGGATGTGGATCTGCTCCTCGGCACGCCGCAGGCGGTAGCGCGTGCGGCGGACGATGACCTCGATCTGGTGGTCCACCCAGTGCCGGACGAAGGCCGACAGCGGCAGGGTCCGTGGGACCCCGTCGACCAGGGCGAGCATGTTGGCGCTGAAGTTCTGCTGCAGCTGCGTGTGCTTGTAGAGGTTGTTGAGCACGACCTTGGCCACGGCGTCGCGTTTGAGCACGACGACGAGGCGCTGGCCGGTGCGACCGGAAGTCTCGTCACGTAGGTCGGCGATGCCGCCCAACTTGCCGTCGTTGACAAGCTCGGCGATCTTCTTGGCCAGCGAGTCGGGGTTGACCTGGTAAGGCAGCTCGGTGACGACCAGGCACTGCCGGCCCTGGATCTCCTCGACCTCCACCACGGAGCGCATCGCGATCGAGCCACGGCCGGTGCGGTAGGCGTCCTCGATGCCCGACTTGCCCATGATCAGCGCTCCGCTGGGGAAGTCGGGTCCCTTGATGCGCTCGATCAGCGCCTCCAAGAGCTCGTCCCGGCCGGCTTCGGGGTGGGCGAGCAGCCACTGCACCCCGTCGGCGACCTCACGCAGGTTGTGCGGCGGGATCTGGGTGGCCATGCCCACGGCGATCCCCGCTGAGCCGTTGACCAGCAGGTTCGGGAACCGGGCGGGCAGGACGCTGGGCTCCTGCGTCTTGCCGTCGTAGTTGTCCCCGAAGTCCACCGTGTCCTCGTGGATGTCGCGGACCATCTCCATGGCCAACGGCGCCATCCGACACTCGGTATAGCGAGGGGCAGCCGCGGGGTCGTCGCCCGGGGTCCCGAAGTTTCCCTGCCCCTGCACCAGCGGGTAGCGCATGGTCCAGTCCTGGACCAGCCGCACGAGGGCGTCGTAGATGGCCGTGTCACCATGCGGGTGGTAGTGCCCCATGACGTCACCCACGACGCGGGAGCACTTGTTGAAACTGCGATCCGGACGGTAGCCGCCGTCATACATCGCGTAGAGCACGCGTCGGTGCACCGGCTTGAGGCCATCGCGGACGTCCGGCAGGGCTCTGGAGACGATGACACTCATCGCGTACTCGATGTAGCTGCGCTGCATCTCCGCGTTGAGGTCGATCGCCTCGATACGGTCGGTTATCGGTGTTTCAGTCACGAAGAATCCTAGATATCGAGAAAGCGGACGTCTTTGGCGTTGCGCTGGATGAACCCTCGGCGGGACTCCACGTCCTCACCCATCAGGACCGCGAAGATCTCGTCGGCTGCAGCGGCATCCTCCAGGGTGACCTGCAGGAGCACTCGGCCGTCAGGGTCCATGGTGGTGTCCCACAGCTCCTTGTAGTCCATCTCACCCAGACCCTTGTATCGCTGGACGCCGGTGTCCTTGGGCAGGCGTCGACCGGCGGCCAACCCCTCCTTGATCATCACGTCACGCTCGCGGTCGCTGAACACGTACTGGTGCTCGTGATTGGTCCACTTGATCCGAAACAGGGGTGGTTGCGCCAGGTAGACGTACCCCGCTTCGATCAACGGCCGCATGAAGCGGAAGAGCAACGTCAGCAGCAGGGTCCGGATGTGCAGACCGTCGACGTCGGCATCGGCCATCAGCACGATCTTGTGATATCGCGCCTTGGTGATGTCGAAGTCCTCGCCGATGCCGGTGCCGAACCCCGAGATCAGCGCCTTGACCTCCTGGTTGCCCAGGATCCGGTCCAGCCGGGCCTTCTCGACGTTCAGGATCTTGCCTCGGATGGGCAGGATGGCCTGGTTGTGGGGATTGCGTCCACGCACTGCCGAGCCTCCGGCCGAGTCTCCCTCGACGATGAACACCTCGGAGATCGTCGGGTCCTTGGACTGGCAGTCCCGGAGCTTGCCGGGCAGGCCACCGCTCTCCAGCAGACCCTTACGCCGGGTCGCCTCGCGGGCCTTCCGCGCCGCCATCCGGGCCGCTGAGGCCTGCACGGCCTTGCTGACGATCTCGCGGCCCTCGCGGGGGTGGGCCTCCAGCCAGTGGCCCAGCTCGTCGGCCATGATGCGTTGGACGTAACCCTTGACCTCGGAGTTGCCCAGCTTGGTCTTGGTCTGCCCCTCGAACTGCGGCTCACCCAGCTTGACGTGGATGACCGCGGTCAAGCCCTCTCGGATGTCGTCACCCGTGAGGTTGACGTCCTTCTCCTTGAGGATCTTGTTGGCCCGAGCGAAGTCGTTGACCAGCCGGGTGAGCGCGGTGCGGAATCCTTCTTCGTGCGTGCCGCCCTCGTGAGTGTTGATCGTGTTGGCGTAGGTGTGCACCGACTCGGTGTACGAGCCGGTCCACTGCATCGCCACCTCCAGCGACATCATCCGCTCGGTGTCCTCGCTCTCGAAGGCGATGACCTCCTCGTGCACCGGGTCGCTGCGCTTGCTCTTGTTGAGGTGGGTGACGTAATCCAACAACCCGTCGTCGTACTTGAACGTCACCATCTTGGCGGCGGTGCCGGTCGGCTCCGGGACCTGGTTCTCCCCGTCCTCCTCCACCATCTCGACGCCGTCGATCGGGTCGTCGTCCAAGGCGTCCGGGTCCGGCACGCGCTCCGCCCGTTCGTCGGCCAACGTGATGGTCAGCCCTTTGTTCAGGAAGGCCATCTGCTGGAACCGGGCGCGCAACGTCTCGAAGTCGAAGTTGACGGTGTCGAAGATCTCCGGCGAAGGCCAGAACGTGACCATCGTCCCGGTCTCTGCGGAGGGAATCTCCTCATCCTTCGACAGCGGCTCCTGCGGCACGCCCAAGCGATAGGTCTGCCGGAAGACGTGACCGAGTTGGCGCACCTCGACGTCCAGGCGCTCCGAGAGCGCGTTGACGACCGAGGAACCGACACCATGCAACCCGCCGGAGACGGCATACCCGCCGCCGCCGAACTTGCCCCCCGCGTGCAGCTGCGTGAGCACGAGCTCGACCGCCGGCTTCTTCTCCACCGGATGGATATCGGTAGGGATGCCTCGGCCGTTGTCGACGACCCGCACGCCGGCGTTGGCCAGCAGCGTGATCGCAATGTGGTCGGCGTGCCCGGCCAGGGCTTCGTCGACCGAGTTGTCGACGATCTCCCACACCAGGTGGTGCAGACCACGTTCACCGGTCGACCCGATATACATCCCCGGTCGCTTCCGCACTGCCTCCAGGCCCTCGAGGACCTGGATCGCGTTGGCGTCGTAGGAAGGAGTGGTCGCCAACGACGCCGGGGCGTTCTCGCCTGTCTCCACCTCTGTCGGGTCGTTATCGGGTCCGGTGTGATCCTCGGGTCCAACCGTAGTCACGGGGCTCCTCTGCAATAAGGGACAGACCTCATAAG
>JBASAN010000014.1:0-2594 GCA_049650625.1 Ornithinimicrobium sp. | reverse complement strand
GGCGATGCACGAGCGTCTCGGGATAGCCATGGACCTGCTCCGGCGGCAGGTATGCCGTGTGGTGGGCACCCTGGGCGTCCATCGCCCGGGCGAACAGGTGTGGAACGCCACTGAGCGGCACCACCAGGCACTGCGGCATGTAGAAGGACCAGGCGTTGTAGCCCGTCAGGTAGTAGAGGTTGGCCGGGTCGGTGACGATCAGCGCGTCCATGGCGCGCTGCTGCATGGCGTCCTGCACGCCGGCCAGACGGGCTGCATACTCGGCCGGGGTGAACGTCCCTGTCCACGTCGGCTCCTGATCGCTCATCCCGCCATCCTGTCTGCTCCACGGATTGTTGACAATAAGACACGTCGATCCTACGTTGACGCCATGACCGGCCGCCCTGTGATCACTGTGCTCAGCAAGAGTGTCGAAGATCGCCCCCCGTTCCTGGAGGAACTGCAGGACAAGGCGGAGGTGCGGATGTGCGACAGCGAAGGTCTGGCATCGGCGATGACCGGGGCCCAGGCCCTCTTCCTGTGGGACTTCTTCTCTCCGGCGCTGCGTGAGGCCTGGCCGCACTGCGACGCTTTGCAGTGGGTGCACGTAGCGGCCGCCGGTGTCGACTCGCTGATCTTTCCGGAGCTGAGCGACAGCGACGTCGTGGTCACCAACGCCCGGGGGGTCTTCGACCGTCCGATCGCCGAGTACGTGCTGGGCGTCGTGCTGGCCCACGCCAAGCAGACCCACGCCAGCGCTGACCTTCAGCGCGACCACCTCTGGCAGCACCGTGAGACTCGCCCGATCCGAGGTGCCCTCGCCGTCGTGGTGGGCACCGGCGCTATCGGTCGCGAGTGTGCACGGCTGCTTCAGGCGGCGGGTATGCAGGTGCGCGGGGTCGGCCGTACGGCTCGCCACGACGACCCGGACTTCGGGGTCGTGGTGGCCAGTTCCGAGCTGGCCGAGCATGTCGGCGATGCCGACTACCTGGTGGTCATCGCGCCGCTGACCGACCAGACCCGCGGCCTGGTCGACGCCCGCGTGCTGGCTGCGCTCCCGACCCACGCCCACCTCGTCAACGTCGGTCGCGGGGAGAGCGTGGTGACCGCGCATCTGGTCGCGGCGCTGAGCGCCGGGCAGCTCGACGGGGCCAGCCTGGACGTGGTGGATCCTGAACCCCTTCCACAGGACTCACCCCTGTGGGACCTGCCAGGGGTGCGGATCACCCCGCACATGAGCGGAGATGCCAAAGGGTGGCTGGAGACGCTGGCGAGGCAGTTCGTCGACAACGCCGAGCGCTGGCTTCAGGGGGAGCCGCTGCGCAACGTCGTCGACACCCGCCTGGGCTACGTCAGCACCACACCGAAGCGTGGCGCTGACGCACCGGGCAGCTGAGCCTGATCCTCAGACGGTGGGACGCTCCGGGGTGTAGATCCACACGTCGAACAGCGACTGCAGGTCCTGACCGGAGGTCTCTTCCGCCAAGGCGATGAAGTCCGCGCTGCTCGCCGTGCCTCCGCCGTACCGCGCCACCCACGTCTTCGCCAGCTCGAAGAAGGCCTCGTCGCCGATCTCGTTGCGCAGGGCGTGCAGGGTTGCTGCCCCCCTCGTGTAGACCGCTCCCGCGAAGAGGTTCATCGCACCGGGATCGGCCACGACGACGTCCCAGTACTCGTCATCCGCGGGGCGGGAGAGCACGGACTCATACGACTCCTGGGCAGTGGCCCGGCCCTGCTCCTCGTTCCACATCCAGGTGGAGTAGGTCGCCCAGCTCTCGTTGAGCCAGATGTCATCCCACTGCTCGGGGCTGACATGGTCGCCCATCCACTGGTGTCCGAGCTCGTGGGCCACCGTGCCCTCCGAGGCGCGGCGGCTGAAGAAGGAGCGCGTCTGGGTCTCCAACGCGTACCCGACGGAGTCGTCGTCCACGATGGCGCCGTAGGTGGTGAATGGGTAGTCGCCGTAGCGCTCTGAGAAGAACGCCATCATCGCCGGGGTGAGGGCAAGGCTCGCGGAGGCCGAGGGAGCGAGGTCCTTGTCGATGGCATCGATGATCGGCGTGCCGTCATTCGCGTAGCTCGTGCGCAGTTCGAAGTTGCCCACGGTCGCGGTCACGAGGTACGAGGCCATCAGGTCGGGAGCGTTCCAACTCCAGGTGGTCCGTCCTGCTGAGGTGGAATCTCCGACCAGTTCTCCGTTGGCGACGGCGACCAACCCCTCGGGGACGGTGATGTCGAAGGTGTAGGTGGCTTTGTCGGTCGGGTGGTCATTGACGGGGAACCAGGTGGAGGACCCGTCCGGCTCGCTGACCACCATCGCCCCGTCCGCCGTTGTCACCCAGCCGTAGAGGGCCCCCTCGATGTCGGTAGGTCGACCGGTGCTGCCGCCGTAGTCGATGACGACCTCGACGGCCCGCCGCTCTCGGAGCTTGGGCCGCGGGGTGATCTCGAGCTCGCCGCCGTCCTGGCTGAAGCGGGCTCGCTTGCCGTCGATGGTCACCGAATCAACGTCCAGGTCGCGAAGATCCAGGTGGAACGAGGCCAGGTCCTGGGTCGGCACCAGGCCGATCGTGGCCCGTCCCGCCAGCTGTCCGACGAGGTCCGCGCCCTCGGCC
>JBASAN010000013.1:0-3901 GCA_049650625.1 Ornithinimicrobium sp. | reverse complement strand
GCACAGACACGGACCGCAGATCGCCGGCGTCGACCCTACGCAGCACCGGGAAGCGGACCAGGTTGATCGCCAGCACGAGCATCTTGACGGCGAGGAATCCGTCCACGCCGCGACGCGCGAGATCCATCACCGATGATCCCTCGCTGCCATGCCTAGCGGCGCCACGGAGTCATCACGGAGATGAAACCGTCGATGGAGCCACGACCCGCCACGACTCTGCGGTATCCGGGCAACGGCTTCAGGGGACTGGCCTCAGCGAGCACCTCGTCCAGGTCAGCCAGGGAGCGCCCCAGGCTCGGGGCCAGCCCCTCGGCGCTGACCGGATCCCCGATGTCGAGGAACGCCTCGGCGTGCTGCGAGCCCCGCATGACAACCCGGAGCGCCACCGGCACCAGGGGCACCTCAGCCTCGGCGGCGATGCGCCCGGCGCCGCCGCGCAACGGACCCAAGGGGCCGGCGGCCAACATCCGACCCTCCGGCATGATCATCAGGGTGCGACCGGCGCGCAGCGCCTCGACCCCACGCTCGGGGTGCGACGCCGGAGCCGCATCGATCCAGTTCAAGACACCGAACGACGCCAGGTTCTGATCCGAGACCAGCACCGTCGGCCGCTGGCCTTGCGTGCGCAACACCGAGCCGGAGGCGAAGGCGTCCCACCAGTGGTGGTGGTTCATCGCCCAGACGACAGGCTCGCTCGGGATCCGGCCGCGAACCCACACGCCCTTCAGACTGAGCCGGACGAACTGGTCGAAGCAGGTCAGCAACGTCTGCCCGCGCAGTCGCACGGTGCCGGGAGGGGGCTTCACGGGGACGCTACGACTCACGCCAGGCCACCCGTTCGGCCATCCGCTGCAAGCCCTGGGTGCCCTCGGGTGCGAGACAACCGGCCTCGAGGTCCGCGAGGGCCTCCTCGACCAGCTGGCCCACGTGGCCCTCGACCTCGTCGCGGATCCCGAGGTCGGTCATGGCCTGTTGCAGGATCCGCACATCGTCCGTGCTCTCGTGGTCGGTGCCCACCCGCCCCAGAGCCTCCAGCGCGAAGCCCTTCAGGCGCTGCTGGGCCAACATCCACAGCAGCGTGGGCTTGCGCGAGCGTAGGTCGTCGCCGCCGGGCTTGCCGGTGATCGCGGGATCTCCCCAAACGCCGAGGATGTCGTCGCGCAACGCGAAGGCCTTCCCGAGCCGGCGCCCATAGGCGCGCAAGGCCTGGTGGCCGCGCGCGTCGACCCCGCCGGCGAGAGCGCCCAGCAACAGCGGACGCTCGATCGTGTAGGAGCCTGACTTCAGCCGGGCTACCCGATCCGCCTGCTCGAAGGTCCGCGTCGCCGTAGCGGCTCCGGTCAGGTCGGCTCCTTGGCCGGCGATCAGCTCGGCACACAGCTCGTGCCAGGCGTCCCGGAAGTCCTCCGGCAGGCCCGCGACCAACCGGTCGGCCTGCATATGGGCCAGGTCACCCAGCAGGATGGCGATGTTGTCACCGAATCGGGCGGCGCTGCCGTGACCATCCAGCTCGGCATGCCAGTCACGCGCCTGGGCATGAACCGCGGGACGTCCACGACGCCACTCGGACTCATCCATCACGTCGTCGTGGATCAACGCGAAGACGTGCAGCATCTCCAGCGCGGCCGCGGCCCGGCACAGGTCGGCATACGCCGGGCTGTCCTTGGCTCCGCCGGCGGCCACGTAGCCCCAGTGGCACATCCGAGGCCGGATCATCTTGCCGCGTCCGGCCACCAAGTGCCCCAGCCAGGTGGGCAGGTCCTGCTCCAGGATCGGGTCGTCGTGGGGCTGCAGACCGGTCGAGACCCACACTCCCTGAGCCCAACGGGACTCCTCCTGCAGCAGCTGGTCCACCGCGCCGAGGGTCTCCTCGACGGCGGGCGGTGGCGGCGGTGAGGAGCTGACCACCACGGTGTCCGCGTGCACGGACAGGTCCCGGCCCAGCAGGGGCACCTGCAGGCCCATCCACGGGCTGAAGACCGCTGGAGCCCGCGTCAGCGCGTCCACGGCGTCAGCCCACGGCACCCAGGCGTAGTCCATCACCTCGTCCGGATCGGGCGAGGGCTCCTGATCCACCCGGGCGGAGTACACCGGGCAGATCTCGTGCTCGACGATGCCGCTGGCGTCGACCGCGCGGTATCGGAAGTCGGGCAGAAGCACGGTCACGTCGTGGACCTGCACCCCCAGCTCCTCGCCGACCCGGCGAGCGATGGCCTCCGGCGTGGACTCACCCGGGCGGGGGTGCCCGCAGCAGCCGTTGCTCCATACCCCCGGCCAGGCCACTTTGCCCAGGGCACGGCGGGTGATCAGCGTGCGTCCGCGAGCGTCGAAGAGATAGACCGAGAAGGCTCGGTGCAACACGGTCTGGGTGGTGTGCACCTCACCGCGGGGTGCCGTGCCGATCTCGAGACCGTCGTCGTCCACCAGGACGACGTCGTCGGTCACGCTTCGGATGGTGTCCAGCTCGCTCACTCTTTAACCTTTGCGTCGGGCTGTCGAAGGATGAGTATCTCATGTGTAGTCGGCTCGCCGACTATCCGGTTCGGCACGCGCACCCGCCCTGATCGCGCGCTCCGGGCGGTGTCAGCGGAACGGCGGACGATGGTCGATAACGTGGGATCCCTTGCCCGCCAGACGCCACATGCGGGCGGCGATGTCGCGGTCCTCCTCGGTGATGAGGTTGCCCATCCATCGCAACGCCAGGGTCATCATCCAGGTCGAACGCATGCCGATCGGGCCCAGGGTCGGCAGCAACCGCGGGACCGTGATGAGACCGGCGAGGCGCCGGGCGATCGAGAAAGCCTCGCCGTAGTGATGCGTCAACACTGCGGGCCACGCGGTGCCCAGGTGCTCACGGTTGTGAATGCTCTCGGCCACCAGCCGGCCCGTCTCCAGCCCGTAGTCGATACCTTCGCCGTTGAGCGGGTTGACGCACCCGGCGGCGTCGCCGATCAGCGCCCAGTTCGCGCCGGCGACTCCGGACACGGCTCCACCCATCGGGAGCAGGGCCGAGGTCGGTGCCCGCAGGGGACCGGACAAGCGGAAGTCCTCGGCCCGTTGGTCGGCGTAGAACTGCATCAGCGGACGCAACTGGATGTTGGCCGGGCGTTTGGAGGTGGCCAGCGTCCCTACGCCGACGTTCACCTCGCCGGAGCCCAGCGGGAAGATCCAGCCGTAGCCGGACAGCAGCTCCCCCTCCATACCGCGGAGCTCCAGGTGGGAGGAGATCCACGGGTCCTCCGAGCGCTCGGAGGCGATGTAGGCCCGTCCGGCGACGCCGTAGACGGTCTCTCGGTGCCATTCCCGCCCGAGCGCCCGGCCCAGCTGGGAGCGCACCCCGTCGGCGACGACCACGTGCTGGGCGCGCACGGTATGCCGTTCGCCGCCGGTGTCGAAGACCACCCCGCTGATACGTTCGCCGTCCCGTTCGACATCCACCGCGCGGGCCCCCTCCACGCCGACCGCTCCGGCCTCCAAGGCCGCGTCACGGATGTGGTTGTCGAGCTCGGTCCGCGGGACCGCAGAGCCGTGGTCCGGCAGGGACCCACCGGGCCAGGGCAACTCGAGGGTCTGCCCGAAACCGTGCGCCCGCAGCCCCTTGTTCACGACGTGGGAGCGCACCCAGTCGGCCAGACCCAGCCGGTCCAGCTCGGCGACCGCGCGCGGGGTCAGTCCGTCCCCGCAGCTCTTGTCTCGGGGGAACGTCGCCGCGTCGGCCACCACGACGTCGTGGCCCATCCGTGCCGACCACGCGGCCGCAGCAGAGCCGGCCGGGCCGGCACCGACCACGAGCACGTCGGTGCTCTCGGGCAAAGGGGTGGGGTTCACTCCCCCATTGTCGCCGCGGGCGACCGCGTCCGACGACCCGCCCCCCGGCATACCCCCTGACCGTTGTGCGCGC
>JBASAN010000012.1:0-2821 GCA_049650625.1 Ornithinimicrobium sp. | reverse complement strand
CCGGTCCGGATGGACGGAGGTTCCGTCCGGATGGGTGGCCCGGCCCTGCCGCACCACGTTGCCGGTTTCTGCGTCGCATACAACGACCTTGCACGATTGGGTCGAACTGTCGATGCCTGCGACGAGCTGTTGCACGGGTTGATCCTCCAAAGGCTAGTTACGGACGAGACGTTCCAGACTGGCGCGAGCGCCATCAGAGTGCAACACGGCGAGATGCTCCTGATAGGCGTGGGTGAAGCGCTCGTTCTCGGCCAGGTTGCCGAAGAGGTCCGGATCACGCAGGAACGCGATCGGATCCTCGTCCTGCTTGGCCGCCGCGGCCATCACCCGGTCCTTGATCCGGTCGACCACCTTGATCGGGTTGCCCTGCTCATCCTTGCCCTCGGCGTACCTCGCCCACGATGCCACGATGAGCGCCGAGTGGTCGATGGGTCCGTCGTGCTCGAGGTTGTGCTGGATGACGGGGACCAACCACTTCGGTATGCGGTCGCTGCTCTCGGCACACAGTCGTGCCAAGGTGTCTCGCACCTCCGGGTTGGCGAACCGCTCGATCAACGTATGCCGATACTCGTCGAGGTCCGTGTCGGGCACGTGAGGCAGGGTCGCCGACCCCTCGTGCTCCATGTAGCCCAGCAAGAACTCCACGAAGAGCTCGTCCTGGCAGACCTCATGGGCGTAGGTGTAGCCATCGAGCACCCCGAGGTAGCACAGCGCCTGATGACTGGCGTTGAGCAACCGCAGCTTCATGAGCTCGAACGGCACCACATCATCGACGAGCTGGGCGTCGACCTCCTCCCACGCGGGACGGTCGGACACGAAGTCGTCTTCCAACACCCACTGCGTGAACGGCTCACACACCACAGGCCACTCGTCCTCGACCCCGGTGCTCTCGGCCAGCGCCTCGATGTCCTCCGGGGAGGTCACCGGCGTGATCCGGTCCACCATGCAGTTGGGAAACGGCACGTGCTCGGTCATCCAGTCGGCAAGGTCCGGGTCTTTGAGCCGGGCGAAGGCGGTGATCATGGTGCGCGCCGTGTCGCCGTTGCCGGGCAGGTTGTCGCACGACATGACCGTGAACGGGTCCACCCCGGCCTCACGACGCATCCGCAGCGCCTCGACGATGAACCCGAACGCCGTCGTGGGGGGTGCATCCCCCTTCAGGTCGCTCTGGATCGACTCGTCCTTGGCATCGAACTCGCCGGTGACCTGGTTGACGAGGTATCCGCCCTCAGTGATCGTCAGGGAGACGATCCGCGTGGCCGGGTCGGCCATCGCCTCGAGCACGGCGGCCGGGTCATCCGGAGCAAACAGCATCTCGATGATGGAGCCGATCACCCGGGACTCACGCTCCCCGTCGGGGTGCTTGATGACCAGGGTGTAGAGGCCATCCTGCGCGTTCAGGGTCTCGACGATCTTGCGGTCGTGCGGGAGCACGCCCACTCCGCAGATACCCCAGTCCTGGCCCTTTCCTGCCTCCATCAGACGATCGGTGTACATCGCCTCGTGCGCCCGGTGGAACCCACCGACCCCGAAGTGGACGATCCCTCGGGTCACCGCGGAGCGGTCGTAGGTCGGGACACTGAGCGCGGACTCGAACTCCTTCAGCGATTCCTGGCTCAGCCGGGTCACTTCACTGCTCCCATCGACAGGCCCTGGACCAGCTTGTCCTGGGCGGCGAAGCCGGCCACCAGCACCGGCAGCGAGATCACGACCGAAGCCGCACAGACCTGGGCCAGGAACAGGCCCTGGCTGGTGACGAAACCGGTCAGGAAGACCGGTGCCGTGCCGGCCACGGTGCTGGTCAGCACCCGAGCGAGCAGCAGCTCGTTCCAGCTGAAGATGAAGCAGATCAGTCCGGCCGCGGCGATGCCCGGCATGACGACCGGGGCCACGACCGACACCAGCGTCCGAAGAAGTCCTGCCCCGTCGACCTGAGCCGCCTCGAGCATCTCCACGGGCACCTCAGCCAGGAACGACTGCAGCATCCAGATGGCGATCGGCAGGTTCATCGCCGTGTACATGAGGATCAGCGTGAAGATGCTGTCCAGCATGTTCAGCTGAAGGAAGATGAGGTAGAGCGGCAGGATGCCGGCCACGATCGGCAGCATCTTGGTGGAGAGGAAGAAGAACATGACGTCGGTCCACTTCTCCACCCTCTTGATCGACAGCGCATAGGCTGCCGGGAAGGCCAACACGATGACCAGTGCGGTCGAGATCAGGCTCGCTGAGGCCGAGTTGATCAGCGGCGGCCACGGACCGGCATCCATGAAGCTGCGATACCCGTCCAGCACCAGGGGCGCGAAGACGTTCGGGGTGCGGGTCGCTGCATCCGTCTCAGCGTGGAAGGACGTCAGCACCATCCACAACACCGGCACGATGAATAGCACGCCGATCAGCCAGGCGAGCACGCCCAGCACGATGGTCGCAGTGGATCGAGGCGTCTTGTTGAGCCCCTCCATGTCCGCAGCTTTCGGAGGGTGTCCCGGGCCTGGCTTGGCCTTCGACGTTCGGGTGTCCTGCTCGGTGCTGCTCATCGAGTCTCCTCCTGGAACAAGCTGAACGCGGTCCTCAGCGCGAAGGTCGCGATGATGATGGTGCCGATGACCGTGATGACCCCGGCCGCAGAAGCCTCTCCATAGTCCTGAGCACTGAAGACGGTCTGGTAGATGTGGTACGGCAGGTTGGCCGTGCCCAGTGCGCCCGCGGTGAGGGTAAAGACGTGGTCGAAGTTCTGCACCACGTAGATCGCACCCAGGAGTCCGGCCAGCTCGATGTACTGCCGCAGGTGCGGCAGCGTCATATGCGTGAAGATCTGCCAGGA
>JBASAN010000011.1:0-9844 GCA_049650625.1 Ornithinimicrobium sp. | reverse complement strand
TCCACGCCGCAGCGCTGACCGGCAAGACGCTCGAGGACGTGCTGCAGTGGGTCGCCAACCCCACCGCTGCCTCACAGCCGATGGAGATCCTGCGACGGCACCCGCACGCCGAGCCCTTCTGGCACGGCCTGCTCCACGGTGCGCTCAACGGCGACGACCGCACCGCCGGCAACACGATCACCACGGTGCAGCAGGCGGTCTCGCTGTTCTTCCAGGCCGAGACCCGCCGCCGCTGCATCCCCGGCCATGGACGGCCGGCAACCGACCTCGCCGACGTCATCCGGCGCCGGGGCACCATCTACCTCCTGGGCCGGGAGGACCCCTACGCGAGCGCCAGCCCGTTGATGACCGCCGTGGCCGAGCACGTGCTGGACACCGGCCTGCTGCTCGCCAACAGCTCCCCGTGGGGCGGGCGGCTGTGCCCACCGCTGGTCTCGGTGCTCGACGAGCTGCCCTCGACCGCGCCGCTGCCGACCCTGCGCACCCGAATGGCCAACGAGCGCGCCCTCGGGCTGTCGTTCATCTGGGCCGCGCAGACCCGGCCCCAGCTGACCAGCATCTTCGGCGAGCACGAGGCCCGGGCGCTGCTCGGCCTCACCAACGCCCTGGTCATGTTCGGCGGGTCCAAGGACGTCCAGTTCAACCAGGAGATCTCCGACCTCCTCGGCACGGTCCGCGTCGGCCGCGTCACCCACCAGGCCGGTGGCACCCACGGCGGCGGCCGCAGCTACGCCGGGGACGACATCCCCATCATGCGACCCGAGGAGGTCCGCCAGCTACCCGAACGCCAGGCGCTCGTGATCGCCGAGAACGGCAAACCGATCATCGCCACGCTCCACCGCTGCGTCGAAGGCAAGGCCGGTGCCCGGCTTCTCGCGGACCAGCGGACGCTACGCGAGCAGCTCACCAGCGACCGCCGCATGGTCGTCACCCCCGACGCCCGGGCGGCCGCCGCTCTCGCTGAAGCACGGCGCCTCGGGTTCGTCGACGACGACACCGACCACACCAGCGACCACCGCGGCGATGACCGAGCGAGGAGCGATCGGTGACCACTCCCCAGCACAGCCGCCGTAAGGCGCCGGCGCCGATGGTGGGCGCGTTCCCGGTCCCGGGTGAGGAAGTCCGACTGGCCTACCGCGAGCTCCACATCGCCGTCAACGGCACCGAGGAGCAGAGGAAGGCGCTGGGCAACCACGCGCTGCTGCCGCGACCCTGGGAGCCGGCGAGCTGCCTGGACCCCGATCTGCGGCACGGGCTGTGGGAGTGGCTCGAGGACGTCGTGGTCTGGTTGAACCACGACTACTCCTGGGACGTCGCCGGCCTCATCCCCAGCTGCTGGCCGCTCCACCCCCACCTGGTCCACGAGATAGCCGTCCTTGCCGACCAGCGTCGACGAGCCGGACTGGCGATGACCAGCGACGCACTCGAGGAGTGGCACCGCTACTGCATCCCCGCCTTCACCGACCGGATGCGGAACCGCCTGCGCGCGCACTGCGACGACGACCACAAGGGCTGGCCGGCCAAACCACGGCACAGCGAACACATCGCCGAGGCAGCCACCGAGCGCCGCGAGAACGCCTTCGCCCACGACGTCGACGCCCTGCCCGCCAGCCGGGGCCGTGCCGAGGACCAGTCGACCCGACGTGACGGGCCGCCACGGCTCGGCCTGGTCGACCTCGACACCGGCGAGATCCAAGACGACGAGCAGCCAGGTGCGCAGAAGCGCACCCGCACCGAGAAGGGACCCCGGGAATGACGCAGCAGACGACCAGACGATCCAACCCCGCAGCGATGCCGATCAGCGAGCGGTCCCAAGCCATCGGACGCGCCCAGCGCGCTCTCAAGGCGCTGGGGGAGCACCCGCGCTCGAGCAAGAAGGAGCTCGGCCACGCACGCGAGCACCTGAACGCCTGCTACTCACACGGCTCGGGTGACCACGTCTGGGACGCGGTATCGAAGGTGGAGACGATGGCCGAGCGGCGCTACGGAGTGCCCAGCCGGGACGAGCAGGACCACGCCGTCGAGTCCAGTCATGAGACCTCGGAGCCCGAGGAGCCTGCGACACACCACCGCGGCCGCGCCGTCGAGGACCGCGACGTCCCCTGGTCGACGCCACCCGGTGGTGCCGACGCACGGCTGTGGAGCTGCAACGAAGATTGACGACGCTCCCGGAGGACAGTCTGACGAGATCGGCCCTGATGACGGAGTTGGTCAAAGTGTCCACCGCGCCGTGTGGGCGTTCGTCGCAAAGGGCCCCGTCACCGGAACGACTCACCGGGCGGGGTAAACGGACACCGGCCAGAGGTCCGCACGCGCTGGCCAGCGTCGTTCCCGTGGGAGGTTTCTCAGGCGGCGATACAAGGACCACGGTGAAAGCCAATTCCGCCTGGGTGTGTGCACGATCGGTGCGAGAACTTCGATGGGGCGGCGCGGCTGTGGATCGGGCGCTTAACTTGCGCGGTCTCCGCCGGAGTGCTTGGTGATTCTGACCGTTTGCCACATAACCGCCGCGGCCAGAAGGCTCATCGCTGCAACAAACGTGCCGTACGGTGTTGCGGTTGTTGTGCGAGCGGACCATGTCACGAGGAGGCCGCCGAGGAAGAGGCCCATCTGTAGAGATGAGGAGTCAACGACGTCGATGAGAGTGAAGATCCGCACGACACGGTCTTGCTGACCGACAAGGCGGTGAGTCATCTCCAATAGCGCAAGGCTGGCATACATCATCCCGAACGTCATGGTGACGGTGACCACCAGCACGGCTGTGTGTTCGGTGCGACTCTCTGCAGTCTGGCCGATCGTGAGGAGGCACGCGCTGCCACCGAGGATCATCAGCACCCCGACCATGGCCCGGATCCCGACATCACCCTCGGTGGTCCGCCACGCGAGTAGCGCTGCGACGACGGCGATCGTCTGGATGGCGCCGATCATGCCCAGGTCGACCGTCGGCCATATGACCTCTGAGAGGTAGACCAGCCACAGGGGCAGGGCGCCAAAGTTGATCACGATGAAGCTTGCAAGGATCCACCGCATAGCGGGCGTCAGGGGCTGGGGCGGCGTGTCCGATGTTGGGGTGGGGGCTTGGTGATGGTTGATACCCGCGGTGGTGACACGTCCCAGATTGACGGCCACGCCGATGGCGACGATCGAGAGCGCGAGCAGCACCAGCGACCTGCCGGCAACATCGACTGCGGAGAAGACCACCAGCGCACCCGCGAGCAGGCCTCGACCCAAGGCGGTCCATCCTGCGTTGATTCGTTGCCGGTCACGGGTCGAGGCGCGGGTGGAGAGCAGGGGTTGCCATGCGGTCGCGAAGAGCACCGAGACTGCGACCTCAGCGGTAACGGTCACGACCAGAGCCGTCGACGCCAACCCGTCGGTGGCTCCCACGGCCAGGAGCCAAGCGAGTAGTCCGCTCTGTATTGCAGCGAGCACGAGAAAGAGCTGCAAGTTGCGCTTGGCTAAGCGCAACGGCATCCGAGCAGCCCATAGCTGCAGGGGCAGCGATAGGAGCCCTAAACCGAAAGCTGCGCCGATGGCAGCCGAGGACAGCCCGAGGTTCTCAGTCGCAAGAATTTGGAAGATGGCACCGCCGTCGATTCCCACCGCCGCCGTGAGCGCCGGCTTGGTCAGCGCCACCGGGACGAATCGACTCACCGGCTCGGGAGGTGAAGCGTTCTCCGCGCCCTTGGCGCTCATCGGGCTCCTGGAGGTTCGATCTGTGGATCGCACGCGCGTCCGAATTTTGGTGACGACAGCGCTGCTCGTCAACACCGTCAAAAGAATTATGGTGGTTCGTGTCCCGAGGGTCAACCAGCATTCGGGGTATGGTGGTGTCTCGATGGCTGACGCGAGTGAGAAGGTGAGTGCTATCGCTGAGGCGGGCTCGTCGAACAGGAGAACGACGCCAGCGGGGGCCGATCTACTGTGCGCCTTTGCCAACACCCTCGATGTGGATGTCGACGCCGACCCCCCCGAGGCGCTTCCAGATGCGGCCGCGTTGACCGAATGGCTGCGCGGGCGAGGCCTAATAGATGGTGACGATCGGGCTGATCGAGACGATCACCGTGTCGCTATCACTCTTCGCTCTGGACTGCGCCTCGCGATGATGCTTCACAATGCGCGGGATCACCTGTCTCCGGTTCCCGAGTTGAGTGCGGTCGCTGTCGCTTTGCCGGTCCAGGTCGACTTCGTGGGCACTCACCCTCGGCTTGCTCCGGTCGACGGTGGCGTTCGAGGCGGCCTTACTCAACTAGTGGTCGCGATCGCTGAGGCAGCAGCCGACGACACCTGGGGACGCTTGAAACTCTGCTCCGCCGAAGACTGCCTGCTCGCGTTCTACGATATTTCGAAGAACCGCTCACGCCACTGGTGCTCGATGGGTGCGTGCGGCAACCGAGAGAAGACCCGCAACTACAGGGCCCGCCAGCAAGAGGATCGATGAGCCCGACACCGTTCCCGGCGGCCGTGACAACAGATAGATGTGCCCAGTTAGTTCCCGGCGTCGAGTCTCCTTCCGCCAGGGATCGCCTTCCGGACATAACGGTTCGTGTGGGCCCCCTTTGGCAATTTCGTCGGGACGAGCCAAGACCGCGAGTGCGTGTCACGAAGGGCAGTTCAAGAGGCCCCGAACTCCCGACCCCACCAGAACGGCTGCAACGCCTCCAACGGCTGCGCCTCCCAGCCGACGGAGCGGTGGTGGGGGACGGCGATCTCCACATCTGGGCCCCAGAACCGCAGCCGCTCTTGGCACAGGCCACAAGCGGCAACTACTTTCGGCACGGCCGCCGTCTCACCGCGAACCAGACATACCGACGCGGTGATGGGCTCTTGCAGCTTGTGCGCCTCGGCGATGGCGCCCGTCTCGATGCACAAGTTCGCGGAGTCCAGCAGGGCCTCGATAGAGACGCTAGTGAGCACCCGCCCGGTGTTGGTGTACATCGCTGCAGCACCGCCCCATCCCCTGTCACCGAACCGGTGACGGAGAAGGCGTGCGGCGGCATCCACGAGAGGTTGGTCCAAATGCATGCCCCCGATGCTCCCACTCGCGCAACCGCGAGTTTCGGTGGAGGTCATTCGTCCGCCGTTGAAGGATCCTGCTGCGATACGCGCCCTTGCCTGGCCGAGACGAGCGGCTCAGCGCGAAGTCGTCGGCGCCGGCGTGTCTCAACATGCTTGCTGACGTCAGAGCATTTCGGAACTCCGGTGCTATCTCGGGGCAGCGACCCGAGATTGCAGGCCAGGCGCCCAATGTCGCCCCGTGCGGTCAGCCGTTGGTGTCGAGAAAGACGTCCTGGGTGACGCGTGTGCCGTCGTCGGTGGTGCCCGTGACGGTCGCGTCGAAGGCGTCCTTGACATCGCCACTGCCGAGCACCTGGTTCTTGTTCCAGACGTCGAGGGTGACGGATCTGCCTCCTCCTGGAATCTTCTCGATCGGCCCGCTGCCTTGCTCAAGTTCTAGGGCGGCCTCGGACGGAAGCGTAAGGGAGACGTTGAAGGCGGTCTCGGTGCCACGGTTGATGACCTTCAGTTTGTCGAAGGTGTTCGAGCCGGACGTGCGGTGGAAGGCGAGTCCGAAGTCCACTGGAAGCGGCGAAGAAGCGGAGGATGCGATCCGTCTCCCGAGCGGGAGGCCCGCGCCCGGAGGGTCAGCAGTGAAGTCGCCGATAGTTAGCCAGTCAGTTCCCGTCGGGTCCACGGCGAGCCCGGTGTTGCGAAGCCTGGTCGCAAACGACTGCCGAGAGGCCGCGTCGTTGGAGAGGCGGATGGCATGGCGGCCGCCGACGTCGGAGAAGGGGCGGACGCTCCCGACCTCCACGAGAAGGGTGTTCTCGGGGTTCCTTCCGAGCGCCATGCCCGCCTCGAACAAGACGTTGGGCCTCGCCTGTGGTGCGGGGTTTGCCTGATCGTCCCCAGGGCCGGAGGCCCACCGCTGGTCGAGATAGGCGACCTCGTCAGGGGTCATGAGGACTACCACCGCTCGTGCGTGCTCGAAGGCAGCGTCGAGGACCTCGCCGATGTACGGCGATGCCTTTCCCGTGAGTCCGATTGCGGTGTCCCACTCCAGCGGCTTCAGCTCTAAGGACCGGAGGAAGGCGAACATCGAGTCTCGAACTGGCGTGTTTCGCCCGTGGACGACGAATACGGCTCGCTGGTCGGTCACGCTGCTCCCCGGGCTCAGACCGCGAATGGGCTGCCGCAGATGAGGCAGTGCACGCGGTCAGTCACGGTTTCCGGCACCTTGAGCGGCTCGTTGGGATGGCACGGCGACTCAACGATCACCATGTCGTTCTCCTCATGGAGGGGCTCGGGGGCCGGGGTATCGCTACTGAAGCGACCAGTGCGCTCAACTTTGACGAACTTGTTGGACTTGATTCCCTTGAACATGTCGTCTAACGCGTCGTTGATGTAGTCGTCGATTGCAGGCGCAGCCTCGCCGTGAACGTAATCCAATTGCGCCGGGGTCCACCAGGACTCTAGGCCAGCCGGTGCGCCGCAGCGGGGACAGAAGTACTGGTCGACCTGCTCGGCGTCCGGGTCGCCCTCGCCGTGGCTGAACCACTTGAACTCCTTCTCGCATGTTGGGCACTCGCGGCGCAGAAAGCCGTCGGGATCCAGCGGAAGGCTCACGGGGATGCTGATCTCGTCGTTCATAGGTTCTCCTACCCGTTGATGTCGAGGAAGACGTCCTGCTGGATCGTCTCGCCAGATTCCGTGCGCGCGGCGATGGTGACGTCGAATCGCACATCCCCGAAGCCGCCACCAAGTCGACCTGCTCCTCGGTTCATGGTCGAGAGCGTGACGGACTTTCCGGCACCAGGAATCTTGGCTATGCGCTCGGCCTTTTCCCTGAGTTCGAGGGAAGCGCCTTGTGGAAACTCCACGCTGACGTCGTAAGCCGTTTCGACTCCACGGTTGATCACCTGAAGGTGGCCGCCGAGGCTTCGGCTACCTCCGGTCGGGCGGTACTTGAGGTCGAAGTCCACGGGCGGCCGGGGTGTCGCAGCTGATGGCACCCTCCGTCCCAGCGCGAGTCCATCACCAGGCGGAGGCGGTGCAGTGAAATCCCCGGTGATCAGCCAGTCCGTACCGCTCGTGTCGACGTCGCAACCTGCGGTCTGCAGACGCTTGGCGAGCGTCTGTCGGGCGGCCGCGCTGTCATTGAGGCGGATGACGTGTCGTCCGGCAATGTCCGAGAAGGGTCGTACTTCCCCGACTTCGACGATCACGGTGCGAGCGGCATCGCGACCGAGAGCCATCCCCGCCTCGAACAGTACGTTCGGGCGCGCCTGAGCGGCGGGCTGCGTCTCCGGGTCGCCGGATCCATGGCCGTATCGGGGCTGGAGGTAGGCGACCTCATCGGGCGACAGGAGCACGACGACTGCCTGAGCATGATCGAACGCCGTGTCCAAGACGTCACCGATGTACGGGGAACCGTGGCCGGTCAGTTCGACCGCTCGGCTCCACTCGATGGGCGTTAGATCGAGGGCACGCAAGAACTCGAACATGGACTTTCGCAACGGTTCGTTCCGCCCGTGGACTACGAACACAGAGCGTGCGTCTTTGCCTGGCCCGGTCAACTCGGCCTCCTATCGTGGACTCAACCTGAACATAGGTGAAGCCCCCGACAGTTTCGGCGTGGCCGGGCGCTTCACCCGTAGCCGCAACGTTGTGATGGGGAAACTTCGGAATTTCGAGACGACGCAGTTCCCGGTTTGGGATCCCGCACTGGCACGCGAGCCGATCCCCGACTGGCATCATGGCGGGTTACCCACGACTCCCGCCCTAACCGAGCCCTAACCGACTACCCGACTGAGATCAATCCCGACGGGTATGTCCTCAGTGTTCCCGAGTTGCCAACGGGCAGCCTGCGGATCCCAGATCCACCAACGCTCGCGTATCGCACGCGCCCATACGCCCACCGCCTCGGCCAGCGACGCCGAACACCGGGTGTGGTTGTCGATCTCGCCGTCGATGTCCCAGGTCCATACCTCCGACTCCCGAGTGGGCCCCGTCCGAGCGGCGTAAGGGTCGCGGCTTTTCCCGATTGTCAGGAAGTCGGTCGGCCATTCGACCCTGGGGTCCTGGTCCGAGGCGCCGCTCGCGAGCATCTGTCGCCAGTCATCACTGAGTTGGATGGACTCCTCGATACTGGTGAGGCGAAAGATTCCGATGAACTCCGCTCGGCCGTAGTCCGCACGTTCGTCGGGGACGATCGTGCCGTTGCGCCACTGCCACCACGTCGCCAGTTCCTCGGAGAGCTCCAGCCCGGTGGGAGCCAGGATTTCGCGTTGCTCGGCTGGAGAGATCCCGGGCCGCAGGTGCTGCATGGTCTCCGCGCCGACCTCGGTGAAAGCCTCCTCAAGGTCAGCCAGCGCGATCCGCAGAGGTTCAGTCATCGCACGTCGAATCCCCTCGTCGGAGCTTGAGCTGGCGTGAGATCCAAGCGTATGCGGCGCCAGCGTCGACGCGGGTTTGACCTGCGAATCCTTCATCAGGACTGTCGGTGGTCTAGGCGAGCCCACGGTCTAGCCCGGCTCGACCCAACGCCACGGTCGGCGCTGCACGATCGGGTGTGAGGCAAGGTCGACGAGCCCGTACAGCGAACGGGTTGCGGTGACGCAGGACGCGCCGACCCCGGCGGCGGAGATCCTCACCGGCTCGCGTGTCGCGCTCCGTGGGGGATCCACGACGCGACCCGCGCGCAGTCATGCCGGACCGCTGCATAGTCGCACCCCCTGGTCAGGAGCCGGGGATGTGCTCCCCGTGTCGTTCAAACGCTTGAGTCGGTGCGTGTGCGGTGGGCGGGCAGCGTCAGGGCGAACGCGGCACCCGCGGAGGAACCGGAATACTCCACCCGACCTCCATTGGCCGCCGCCAACCGCGCGGCGACGTAGAGGCCGAACCCCGATGAGACGTCGCCGGGGCGATCAGGGCCCCGGGACGAGCCGGCACCGAAGCGCTCGAAGAGTGAGGCCACCTCGTCCTCGGGCACCCCCGGTCCGTGATCGGCGACCGTGACGCTGACCGTCGTGTCCCCGGCCCCGTCCCCGTCCGCGGCGACGCTCACGCTCACCGGCTCGGTGCCGTAACGCAATGCATTGGTGACCAGGTTGGCCACCACCTGGCGTACGTGGAAGCCGTCGGCCCACGCGTGCGGGTCGCCGTGGGCCGAGACGGTCACCGCGGCGGCGCCCGGGATCAGCGACAACGCCTCGCGCACCTCATCGATCAGTCGCACGCCGACCGCGTGGGGGGTGATCTGGCCGTGGTCGACGGTGGCCATCGCGAGGATGTTGTCGACCAGACCCTGCAGCCGCTGGGCGGCTCGGAAGACCCGGCCGAGCTGGTCACGGTGACGACCACGAGCATCTGCGGCGTCGCCCTGGTCGCCCTGGTCGCCCTGGTCGCCCTGGTCGCCCTGGTCGCTGGTGAGCTCCTCGAGGTAGCCCAGGATCACGGTCAGCGGAGAGCGGACATCGTGGCCCAGCATGGCCAGGACATCGGCGTTGCGTTGGTTGACTTGACGAAGCTCGGCGTCGACCCGAGCCAGCTCGCGCGCTGCTCGATTCGGCTCGGTGACGTCCTGCAGGGTGCCACTGAGCCGGACCACCGTGCCGTCGGGTGCCCTCAGCGGGCTCCCGAGGCAGTGCACCTCCCGGAGCTCACCGTCGGCACGCAGGATCCGGTAGTTCTGCTCGTAGCCTTCGCCCGTCACCCGGGCCTGGCTGATGGTCGAGCCCACGCGGTCGACGTCGTGGGGATCGATGCGCGTCAGCAGGTCCTCCAGGGACGGGGAGAACGTCGCCTCGACACCGAAGATCCGGCACAGCTCGGCCGACCACCG
>JBASAN010000010.1:0-2656 GCA_049650625.1 Ornithinimicrobium sp. | reverse complement strand
GATCAGCTCGGTGTTGATGGTCTCGATGTCGTCCACGGGCGAGACCTTCCCATCGACGTGCATGACATCGTCGTCGTTGAAGGCCCGCACCACCTGGCAGATCGCGTCGGCCTCACGGATGTTGGCCAGGAACTTGTTGCCCAGCCCCTCGCCCTCCGAGGCCCCGCGCACGATGCCGGCGATGTCCACGAAGGACACCGTCGCCGGGAGGATCTTGGCGCTACCGTGGATCTCAGCCAGCCGGGTCAGCCGGGCATCAGCCAACGGCACCACGCCGATGTTGGGCTCGATGGTGGCAAAGGGATAGTTCGCCGCCAGCACCGAGTTCTTGGTGAGCGCGTTGAAGAGGGTGGATTTGCCCACGTTGGGGAGCCCGACGATTCCGATGGAGAGTGCCACAGGGACAAGAGTCTAGCCGCGCCGGAGCACCCCCGAACGCAGCGGCGCCGCCTCAGTCGCTGGTGGCTGGGGGGAACCCGCCGGTCGCGATCGGACCCCAGTGCTCGATGGTGACCCTGATGAGGGACTTGCCCTGTCGCTGCATCGCCTCGCGGTACTCGTCCCAGTCGGGGTGTTCGCCGGAGATGCTGCGGAAGTACTCGACCAGAGGCTCCACGGCTTCCGGCAGGTCGATGACCTCGGCCACGCCGTCCAACTGCACGTAGGGACCGTCCCAGTCGTCGGAATGGATCACCATCGACACCTCGGGCGTAGTCCTGATGTTGGCGACCTTGGCTCGCTGCGGATACGTGGAGATGACCACGCGCCCCTGGTCATCCACCCCGCAGGACACGGGAGACATCTGCAGCCCTCCGCTGCGCCGACGCGTCACCAACGTGGCGTGGTGGCGGGAGCCGATGAACTGCTCCATCTCCGGCCGGGAGACACGGTCAGCGGTCGCGAAATTGGGAGCCATGCACCCACCATAAGAGCAACGTCCCAGGGTGTGTCGGTGACCCGTGTCACGGTACGGGCATGGACATTCTCTGGGTATGCAGCGTGCTGGCCGTGTTGGTCGTGGGCCTCGTCCTGGGCGCAGTCGTCGGGGGTCGCCTGGCCCGTTCTACCGAGCGGTCCCGGCATATCGCGGAGCTCGCCTCGCTCCGGGGCGAGCGCGACCTGCTGGCCGGACAGTTGGACCAGGAGCGGGCCGGGAACGTCCAGGACCGTGCGGTCGCGGCGGAGCTGGCTCCCCTGCGGCACACGCTGGACCGAGTAGCCGAGCACGTCAACGCCCTGGAGCGCGACCGTGTCGAGCAGTTCGGTTCTCTCGGGGCGGTGCTCAAGGATGTCGCCTCGCGCACCGATGCTCTCGGGCAGGAGACGGCGACCTTGTCCGGAGCGCTGAACTCCTCCGGGGTGCGTGGGGTCTGGGGCGAGGCGCAGCTGCGCCGGGTGTTGCAGCACGCCGGAATGATGGAGCGCTGTGACTTCGACGAGCAGGTCAGCGGGACCACCCGGCACGACGCGACCGTCCGACCTGACGTGGTGGTGCACCTACCCGGTGACAAGTCCCTCGTCATCGACGCCAAGGCGCCGCTGGGCGCCTTCCTGAAGGCGCAGGGCACACAGGTCACTCCTGCCGAGCGCGACCAGTTCTTGCAGCAGCATGCCGTCGCGCTGCGTCGGCACGTGGACACCTTGGTGTCCAAGGCCTACTGGAGCGCCTTCGACAACAGCCCCGAGCTCGTCGTGTGCTTCGTACCCAGCGATGCGGTGCTGGCCAGCGCCCTACAGACCCAACCGGACCTTTACGACCACGCTCAAGCGCGCAGGATCGTGCTGGCCTCACCGGCCACCCTGTTGGCGGTGCTACGGGCCACGGCGTTCGCCTGGCAGCAGGAAGCCCTCAACACCAACGCGCAGGAGGTGCTCCGCCTTGGGAGCGAGCTGCACAGTCGGCTCGGCACGATGGGCAAGCACATCAACACCATGGGGACCTCGCTGCGTCGGTCGGTCGAGAGTTACAACCAGTTCGTCGGCACCATGGAGTCGCGGGTGATGGTGACCAGCCGCAAGATGGCGGACCTGGGAGTCGTGGAGGAAGCGACACACCCCGTCATCCCGGTGGAAGCCGCGGTACGTCCGATCACACACGCGGATCTTCTCGCGTCGGAGTTGGACAGCGGGACTCCGAGCAGGGACGAACTGTTAACGGTCGACGAGGTCGCGGCCTCCGACCGGTCTCGGGCGAGCCGGGCCAGCTAGCTCGGCTACACGACGACAACCCCTGCCCGCGGTCGTCATGAGCCCTCCCTAGTGCAGGCTGCCGGGGTCGTGCCGCAGCTTGGCGGCTTCCTTTCCGTCACGGGCCTTCAGATCACGGCGGATCTCGTTGGGCAGCGAGAACAGCAGCGACTCCTCGGCGGCGGTGACCAACCCGACATCGCCGTACCCTCGTGCAGCCAGCCATTCCAGGACCTCGCGGACCAACAGCTCGGGCACACTCGCCCCACTGGTGACACCGACCGTGGTCACGCCGTCCAGCCACTCCTCCTGGATCTCGTCGGCATAGTCGACCAGGTGGCCGTCGCGTGATCCGTGCTCGAGGGCAACCTCGACCAGACGCACCGAGTTCGAGGAGTTCGTCGAGCCCACCACGATCATCAGGTCGCAGTCGGCGGCCATCTGCTTCACGGCCACCTGACGGTTCTGC
>JBASAN010000009.1:0-1866 GCA_049650625.1 Ornithinimicrobium sp. | reverse complement strand
CCGGAGGAGAAGCGCATTCTGGGCGCTTTCGAGTACTCCATGAACGAGACCGTGCTGCATACCGACACCTCCATCCTGCCCACCGCACCACAGGCCCGCGCCTCGTGGAACTACGTCATGGACCACTGCACCGAGCCATCGGCCGCCGCTCGGGTGACCTACTGGATGAACCGCTTGCAGGGCCACCGGTCCTCGAAGGACTACCTGGTCACGCTGAACGCGACCGACCACCTGGACCCTGCCTCGGTGCTGAAGACGATGCACTACACGCACCCCGCCTATACGGCAGCCTCGGTCGCGGCACAGAGTGAGCTGACGTCGTTGTTCAGCTCGACCACCGCCTACGCGGGGGCTCACTTCGGATGGGGATTCCACGAAGACGGGTGTCGCTCGGGTTACGCCGCGGCGGACTGGACCATCGCCGCAGCATGACCACCATCACCCTGCCCGCGCTTCCGGCGCTGGTGCCCGGGGTCGTTGCGCACCGACGTCACGGCCCTATCGACCACAAGCTGCGCCACGGGGTCTACCAGTGGCTGGTCGACCTCGACCACCTGCCCCGACTGAGCCGACCCTGGACCAAGGTCGCGCAGTTCAGTCCTGCGGACCATCTCGGCGACCCGTCCCGCAGCATCAAGGACAACGTGCTGCGCTTTGCCCACACGCACGGGGTTCCCCTCCCGGCTCGGCCTCGGGTGGTGATGCTGGCCAACGCTCGAGTGTTCGGCTACGTCTTCGACCCGCTGAGTGTCTTCTGGTGTCTCGATGACGACACCAACGAGTTGATCTGTGTGGTCGCCGAAGTGCATAACACCTACGGGGAGCGACACGCCTATCTACTAAACCCCGATGAATCCGGGTCGGCCGAGGTCGATAAGGCATTCTACGTTTCGCCGTTCTATGATCTGGCCGGACGCTATCGACTGCATTTCGTCCTGAAGCCCGATCGTGTTTCGGTGACGATTAATCTGCACCGTAATGGTGAGCTCCAATCCAAACCGGACTTCACTGCGAATTTCCAAGGGAGACCGGAGCCGGTCACCCTTGGCGGCGTAATGACCCAATGTGCTCGACATCCTTTGATGTCGCAGAAGGTCAGCGCGTTGATTCGAGCGCACGGAATCTATCTGTGGGCCCAAGGACTACCGCTTCAGACTCGCCCGCACCATCAGCCCCCCGAAGGGATCGTGATGACAGAGTCACAAACCCAGACCGAGCGATCCGGCGACGCCCAGCCGGTGATGCCTCCTGTGGCCACCGCTCCCATGCGCGCCGCGGTCGCCCGCGCTCTGTGGAAGTCCGCCATCAGGATGGTGCCGGTGCGGGTGCTCTGGCCGGACGGCGAGATGACGGGCGGGGGTGACGACCGGTCGCCGGTGTTCGAGATCGTCGACGCGGACCAGTACTTCGCGCGCTTGGGTCGGGACTTCAAGATCGGCTTCGGAGAGGCCTACATGGCCGGTGACTGGAGGCCCGCGGCGGGGCACGACCTCGCCGACGTGTTGGCGCCATTCGCTGCTCGCCTCACGCGCTTGGTGCCCGAGCCACTGCAGAAGTTCCGCGCGGTCGCGGACCTGCGAGCGCCACGCGTGCAGCGCAACACCCTCGATGGTGGTGCCAAAGCCAACATCGAGGCGCACTACGACCTGTCCAACGACCTCTTCCAGCGCTTCCTCGACCCGTCGATGACCTACAGCTCGGCCCTGTTCGAAGGTGGAGAGCCGTTCGACGGCGACCTCCAGGAGGCGCAGGAGCGAAAGATCGACTCGATCCTGGACATGGCCGGGGTCCGCGAGGGCAGCCGGGTGCTGGAGATTGGCTCGGGGTGGGGGTCCCTGATCGTGCGGGCGGCCCAGCGGGGGGCTC
>JBASAN010000008.1:0-3696 GCA_049650625.1 Ornithinimicrobium sp. | reverse complement strand
GCATCCCGATCAAGGTGGCCATCATCAACAACGAGGCCCTCGGCATGGTCCGCCAGTGGCAGACCCTGTTCTACTCCCAGCGCTACAGCGCCTCCCGGCTCGACTCGATGCACGTGCCGGACTTCGTGATGTTGGCCCAGGCCTACGGATGCGTCGGTCTGCGGTGCGACAATCCGGGTGACGTCGACGCCACGATCGAGCAGGCGATGGCCGTCGACGACGTGCCCGTGGTCGTCGACTTCCGGGTCCATCAGGACGCGATGGTCTGGCCGATGGTGCCCTCGGGCACGAGCAACGATGCCATCCAGTACGCCCGCGACATCGCTCCGAAGTTCGAGGACGACGAATGAGCACCGGGACGGTCTCTGCGGACCCCACTCATGATTCCAGCAACGAGCACGACGATCCCTTCGTCGACCTGCCCGTCCGTAGCCGGTACGCCGTCACGGCACCGCCCACCCCCAGCCTGAGCGCCAACGCAGCACCCAACCGAAAGGTGAGCCCGATGAGCCGCCATGCACTGTCCGTCCTGGTCGAGAACAACCCAGGAGTCCTGGCCCGGGTCTCCGTGCTGTTCGCCCGGCGCAGCTTCAACATCGACCACCTCGTGGTCGGTCCCACCGAGGATCCGAAGGTCTCGCGGATGACCATCGTGGTCAACGTCGGCGAGGAGCAGCTGCACCGGGTGACCAGTCAGCTCGACAAGCTCATCGAGGTCATCCACATCGAGGAGCTCGACGACGCCGCCTCGATCCGCGAGCGGCTGTGGGCGATCAACGACAACGGGCCCCGCCCCGTCGGCGCCATGGCCGCAGCCTGGGGCTGAGCGTCACCCATACTGGTCGCACATCCATCTTTGAACCCCCCTTCTTCGACCTCTAGGAGCTACCCACACCATGGCCACGATGTACTACGACGACGCCGCCGACATGAGCCTGATCCAGGACCGCGCGGTTGCCGTGCTGGGCTACGGCAGCCAGGGTCACGCCCACGCCCTGAGCCTGCGTGACTCCGGCGTCGATGTCCGTGTCGGTCTCAAGGAGGGCAGCGCCTCTCGTGCCAAGGCCGAGGCCGAGGGCCTGCGCGTTGTCACGCCGGAGGTGGCCTGCCAGGAAGCCGACCTCATCATGATGTTGGTGCCCGACCACGTCGCGCGCCACGTCTACACCGAGACCGTCGAGCCCAACCTGGAGGACGGGGACGCGATCTTCTTCGGGCACGGTTTCAACATCCGCTTCGGCTACATCAAGCCTCCGGCCAACGTCGACGTCTGCATGGTCGCACCCAAGGGCCCCGGCCACCTGGTGCGCCGTGAGTACGTGGATGGCCGCGGAGTGCCCGTGCTCGTTGCCGTGGAGCAGGACGCCTCGGGCCACGCCTGGGAGCTGGCCTTGGCCTACGCCTCCGCGATCGGCGGCCTGCGCGCCGGCGGCATCAAGACCACGTTCACCGAGGAGACCGAGACCGACCTCTTCGGTGAGCAGGCCGTGCTGTGCGGCGGGTTGTCCGAGCTGATCATGAAGGGTTTCGAGACGCTGACCGAGGCGGGATACCAGCCGGAGGTGGCCTACTTCGAGTGCCTGCACGAGGTCAAGCTGATCGTCGACCTGATGTACGAGGGCGGCATCGCCAAGCAGCGCTGGTCCGTGTCCGACACCGCCGAGTACGGCGACTACGTGTCGGGTCCGCGCGTGGTGGACGACCGCGTGAAGCAGAACATGCAGGCGGTGCTGGAGGACGTGCGCAACGGTTCCTTCGCGCAGCGGTTCATCGACGACCAGGAGGCGGGCGCCCCGGAGTTCAAGGCCATGCGCGAGAAGGGCGCCTCCCACCCGATCGAGGACACCGGTCGCGAGCTGCGCGGCATGATGGCCTGGGTCAGCTCGGGCGATGACGACTACACCGAGGGCTCCGCCGCCCGATGAGCACGGAGGTCCAGGGGCAGACAGAGGGCAAGACCGACATCAAGCCGCGTAGCCGTGACGTCACCGACGGGCTGGAGCGCACCGCGGCGCGCGGCATGCTGCGCGCGGTCGGGATGGGAGATGAGGACTGGGAGAAGCCGCAGATCGGCGTCGGCTCCTCCTGGAACGAGATCACCCCCTGCAACCTGCCCCTGGACCGGTTGGCCCAGTCGGTCAAAGATGGTGTGCACGCCGCGGGTGGGTACCCGCTGGAGTTCGGCACCATCTCGGTCTCCGACGGCATCTCCATGGGCCACGAGGGCATGCACTTCTCGTTGGTCTCCCGCGAGGTCATCGCGGACTCCGTCGAGACGGTGATGGGTGCCGAGCGTCTGGACGGTTCGGTCCTGCTCGCCGGATGCGACAAGTCCCTGCCGGGCATGTTGATGGCGGCGGCCCGGCTCGATCTGGCCTCGGTGTTCGTGTATGCCGGGTCGATCCTGCCTGGTCAGGCCAAGCTATCCGACGGGTCCAGTCGTGAGGTCACCATCATCGACGCCTTCGAGGCCGTGGGGGCCTGCTCTCGCGGGTTGATGTCCCGCGAGGACGTCGACGCCATCGAGCGGGCGATCTGCCCCGGAGAAGGCGCGTGCGGTGGGATGTACACCGCCAACACGATGGCCGCCGCGGCCGAGGCTCTCGGCATGGCTCTGCCCGGCTCGGCAGCCCCGCCGGCCACGGATCGTCGTCGTGACGGGATCGCCCGCCGATCCGGCCAGGCCGTCGTGGGCATGCTCCGGGATGGGCTGACCGCACGACAGATTCTGACCAAACCGGCCTTCGAGAACGCGATCGCCGTGGTGATGGCGTTGGGCGGCTCGACCAACGCGGTGCTGCACCTGCTGGCGATCGCCAACGAAGCGGAAGTCGACCTGACCTTGGAGGACTTCGCCCGGGTCGGAGCGAAGGTGCCGCACCTGGCGGATGTGAAACCGTTCGGTCGTCACGTGATGACCGACATCGACCGGATCGGCGGCATACCCGTCGTCATGCAGGCGCTGTTGGACGCGGGCCTGCTCGACGGCAGCGTGATGACCGTGACCGGCAAGACTCTTGCGGAGAACCTCGCGGAGCTCGACCCGCCGCAGTTGGACGGCACCGTGCTGCGCCAGATGAGCAACCCGATCCACGCGACCGGGGGGCTGACCATCTTGCACGGCTCGCTGGCTCCGGAAGGGGCGGTGGTGAAGTCGGCGGGCTTCGACTCCGACGTCTTCACCGGGACGGCTCGCGTCTTCGACGGTGAGCGGTTGGCGATGGACGCTCTCGAGGACGGCACGATCGCGGCCGGTGACGTCGTGGTGATCCGACGGGAAGGACCACGTGGCGGTCCGGGGATGCGCGAGATGTTGGCCATCACCGGAGCGATCAAGGGTGCCGGGCTGGGCAAGGACGTCCTGCTGATCACCGACGGTCGGTTCTCGGGAGGCACCACCGGGTTGTGCGTCGGTCACATCGCGCCGGAAGCCGTGGACGCAGGACCGATCGGGCTCGTCGAGGACGGCGACCAGATCCGCCTCAACGTGGCCGACGGCACGCTCGATCTCCTCGTCGACGAGAGCGATCTCGAGCGACGACGCGAGTCATGGGTGTCGCCCGAGCCTTACGCGCGCGCTCGCCGGGGAGTGCTGGCCAAGTACGCCCGACTGGTCGGATCCGCAGCTCACGGCGCCGTCACCCACTGACGGCAGGGCGAGTCTTCGCAGTGGAGGCGCAGTGACTCCGCAGCGGC
>JBASAN010000007.1:0-4501 GCA_049650625.1 Ornithinimicrobium sp. | reverse complement strand
GTCCTGGTTTACCGTGCGGTTTTCAGTGACGTCGAAGGTGTTATCGCTTCCGCGCTGCGTGAAGAGTTCGACGGTTGGCTCGGTTCCAAGCAGCTGACAGTCCCGGAGTCGGGTATCGCCGGACGAGGAGCGCCGCTGCAGTCGGATTCGGGCGACGTCGCGTGGGCCTCGGAGAATCGCAGCGTTCTGGTCAACGGCGACGGCCTCCATCGCCTTCGGCTCGTCGAGGAGAATCCGGACGATCGATGGACAACCACCGCCGTCGCAGTCGTCCCGCCACCGGAACACCTCGGCGCTCGTTCTCGGGTGTGGATCGACGTTGAGCACGAGCCGGCTTCTTCGCGGGATCCTCTCCGCCCGGGAAGCCCCCGGCTAGTTCGAGAGCTTATTGCGAAGGGGGAAGCCTTCGACGGGCCAGTCCCGCTGTCTTCGGAGGCATGGGAGGTGTCGGGCAGCCAGGTCGATGAGGTCGCCTCCTGGATAACGTCCCCTGCTCGATCCATTCCCGTAGTGGTGTTCGCTCACGATGCCAAGGCGGCCTACAACCAGCAAAGGCTGGCGGGCCTGCTGGCGCGTGATCTCGCCGGGGTTGCCGCGGTGCTGAGGCTGCAGGATGCGGAAGCTACCGACCGGTTGGCCAGGAGACTTCCGACCGATCATGCGGTCTGGGCCGGCGCGATGCGTACCTACCTACCGGGTGTCACCTCAGATCCAGACAACCTTGCCACCCGCCACAGGGTGCTGGGGCGCACGACCTTGGTGGCGCTTGGCCCTCGGGCCTTCCCCGCGGTCAAGGACCAGATCCTGGCTCTCTCCGTGGGGCAACCAGGTCCGCTCGTCAGGCCGGCCGTGGTCGCCGTTAGGGACGGACGCAGTCCGAGCGCGTACGGGGGGCCCCGAAGCTCGCTGCCTCTATTCGGCCCCGGCTGGGTCCAGAGCCGTCTGAGGCGCATCCGGGCGGCCCTCGGTGTACAGCGCCCCGAAGCTTCGTCGTTGACGCCGGCAGAGACGATCGCATCGTTCGACGAGGCTCTCGAGTCATTGATCGAACAATTCTCGGGAGACAGGCCGTCGGATGTCGCGGCCGACTCTGCGCCCGGCACCGCGACGGGGTCCGTTCAAGATCTTGTTTCTTCGGAGCTGGTGGATGGGCTGAGGACCGAGCTCGATCGGGAACGGGACGATCGGGCAGCGCTGGAAGAACTGCTTGACGAAACTCAACAATCGCTGGAGACCCAAGCCTCGGCTGATCGATTGCTGCACGTGGCGAACGAGGACCTCACCATCGAGGTGACAGAGTCGGCTGAAGAGGTCGACGGGCTCGAACGTCAGGTGCGCTACTTGCAACGTCGCGTGCGCGAACTAGGCGAATCCGGAATCGGAACGGACGATTCGCTGCCTACCGCCCCTCCCTCCGTCGCCGAGGTCTTAATGTTGGCGCGGGAGCACCTCCCGGGCCTTCAGATAGCAGACGACGTTGACCGTGTCGCGGCGGAGCTAGACCTGCACGCCCGAGCACAGTTGTTCGCCGTCAAGTCATGGGCAGCGCTGACTGCGTTGGATGCTTACGCCCAGGCTCGTGCAGTGGGTGGATTCTCTGGCTCTTTCCTCGCCTGGTGCGCCGAACCTCCTGCCGGAGAGCGCGCGATAGCAGCAAACGCGGTGGCCATGGTAGAAAGCGAGACGGTCGGACAATCACCGAAACTTCGAGATGCCCGCACTTTCCGCGTGCCTCACGACGTCCGTGCGGAAGAGATGGCGTACATGGAGGCTCACGTCAAGATCGTGCGACGCGGATCTCCTGCACCGCGACTGCACTTCCTCGACGACGCCGCTGGCAGTGGGAAGGTCTACATCGGTTATCTCGGACCGCACCTGCCCACGGCTCGTTTCACGTGACGCTGACGGCTGTGACGTTTACCCTCCCAGGAGCAGCCGGTCTAGGGGGGCCTTACTCGTGGCAAACATGTCCGACATCGAAACCGAACAGCAGTACTTCGACGCCGCCTCGGAAGCGCGAGAGCGTGCCAGGCAAACGCTTGGGAGGGCGCCCGAGGCCGCCGCCGGGTCAAGAGCAGCAGTATCTGCGGTCAAACGCGGCGTTGACGAGCAGCTGAGCAAACTGGGTGCGGCCGACGAACCCGTGGCCTTCGCCAGGTTCTCTGAGAGTGATGGCGAGAGCTACTACCTGGGCAAGCACGCCATCAGCGATGATCGCCGCAACAAACTCGTGATCAATTGGCAGGCCCCCGCTGCCACCCCGTACTTCGAGGCGACCTTCGACGATCCCTGCGGGGTCGTGAGCCGCCGGAAGTTCTCGACCATGCAAAATCGCGTTACGGATTTCGACGAGGTCGTGTTCGCGGAGCTCGCCGCGGCCGTCGATCAGCTCACACAGGCTGATGTCCAGGGTGTCGACGATGCAGTGCTGCGCGACCTCGAGCAGACCCGCGACGGGGAGATGCGCGACATCGTGCAAACAATCCACGCGGCTCAATACGCACTGATCCGCTCCGACATCGATCAGCTCCTCGTCATCCAGGGCGGGCCTGGGACCGGCAAGACGGCGGTGGCGCTCCATCGAGTCTCGTGGTTGCTGTGGAACTTCGCGGGCAAGGTGGGGCCGCGCGATGTGCTCGTGGTGGGACCCAACGCGACCTTCACTAAGTACATCCGCAAGGTGTTGCCCGGCCTTGGAGACGAGGATGTGCAGCACATCGACATCCGTTCCATGGGCCCCATTTCCACGACGAACAGGGCCGAGGCGGACGACATTCAACGTCTCAAGGGAGAGAGGCGGATGGCTGACCTCCTTGCCTTGGCGCTTCGCCAGCGAGTGCGCGTTCCTGCCGGTGTCGATTCGTTGGAGATCGGACCTCCCGGGCGAACGGTTCAGGTACCGCGGAGTGCGATCGAAGGCATGCTCAAGCGCCTCTTGGAGGAGGGCAGCAGCACGATCAATGCTGGTCGGCAGGGTTTTCGGGCCTGGCTCTCCCGCCAGACCCGCGACGATGTGCCGACGGCTCAGCTTGAAGCGGCGGTCGAGCGCGTGTGGCCCAACTTGTCGCCACAACAGTTTCTTCAGGACTTGTTCTCCTCTCGCGAACGACTTGTTGCAGCGGCCGGCGACGCGTTTACCGCTGGAGACGTGCAGCGGCTGCTTCGCACGGGCACCACGCGGGTGAGTGAGGAGACGTGGTCAGACTCGGACGTGGCACTGCTCGACGAGGCGCAGTTCTTGATGTCCGGCAGTCCGCAGAGTTACGGGCACGTGGTGCTGGACGAGGCTCAGGATCTGTCTCCGATGCAGCTCCGCTCAATCCGGCGACGTTCGCGGAGGGGATCGATGACGGTGGTCGGCGACATCGCGCAGTCGACGGGGCCCTGGGCCCGGGACTCCTGGGACGACCTGGTGTCCGCACTCAGGCAGGAGCTTGCTTCCAATATCCAAGAGCTCACCCTCGGCTACCGCGTTCCCCAGCAGATTTACGCGCTTGCAGCAGAACTCCTTCCGGTCGCCGCCCCCGGCGTCACGGCGCCGAGGGTGGTCCGCACAGCACCGGAGGATCCCGAACTCGTCGAGTGCGAACCTGGCGAGGAAGTCGCTAAGTCAGTCGTGGCCGCGCAGGCCTATGCCGGTCGTGGACTCTTCGTTGGCGTAATCGTCGCTGACGAGAACCGAGAGGAGCTCGCGTCGGCGCTGACGGCCGCCGGCATCCGGTGGGGGGACGCAGCGCAGGGGCAGTTGAGCACCTCCATCAACGTGCTCTCCGCCGAGCAGTCGAAAGGCTTGGAGTTTGACGCCATCGTCGTCGTTGAGCCGTGTGCGATCGCTGCCGAGTCCGACACCGGCCTTCGCCTGCTGTACATCGCGCTCACTCGATCGACGCGATTCCTCACCATCACCCATTCCGGAGCGCTGCTTCCCACGCGCACCGGCACGACGACAGATGACGCCCAGGAGATGTTCAACGCCCCAGCTGCGCTCGTCGACTCGCCAGCGACCTCCGCCGCCGCACCGGAAGGTCGTCCTACCGCGACCCGAGCCCCCCAAGGAGAGCTCTTCGGCGTCGGCCCCCTGCCGGTTGATCGATCCGACGACCGCTCGACAGTGGCAGGCCGTTCGGTAGAGCGTCCCCGTCGGGAGGTGTCGAAGGTGGCACGTGCGGTAGCCAGCAGCCTCGCGGAGGAGATCCGGGACTCTGTGACGGTAAAGGCTTATCGGGAGGTGCTGGAAGCACTTCGCCAGGAGCTCGGAGTCGACGGCGACCACGACTTGTAGCCCTGTCGGCTCGACCGAGGGCAGGCGGGAAAGGAGTCGCGACGCACCAGCAACCCAGCCGAGATCCCGCCGACTCTAGTATGTCGACGTAATCCGTTTCGGCCCGACAGCGCGCGTCGATCACGACAAGCCTCCACCCGTACGGGAAGACATTCATGCCTTCTCGGAGTTGTCGTGCCCCTTTACCGGGATTCCGCCGCCGGAGTCCGCACCCAGATC
>JBASAN010000006.1:0-4612 GCA_049650625.1 Ornithinimicrobium sp. | reverse complement strand
ACTCGGCATACTCCGTGAGCTCGACCGCCTCCCGTGGATGGAACTGCTCCAGCATCGCGGCGTAGCCGATCGTCAGGGTGCTCATCAGCCCAGGGTATGCCGCTCCGCTTCAGTAGGTTGGGGGTGTGGACGAGTGGTTGGCGGAGAAGGTGCTCCTTGCTGTGGAGCGCATACCGGTCGGCCGGGTGGCCTCCTACGGAGATATCGCCGAGATTGTGGGGATCGGCCCGAGACACGTCGGCAACGTGCTGCGCGCCTATGGCTCGGGTGTGCCGTGGTGGCGGGTGGTCAGCCGTGACGGCGACTTCGGCGGGGATCTGCTGGAGCGGGCCCGGCCCCATTGGGATGACGAGAACATTCTGGTCAAGCCCAACGGCCTGGGGTGCCGTATCGCGCACTACCGCGCTGATCTTCACGCGCTGGCGCAGGCTTACGACAAGGCCCTGGCCAGCACCTCCGACCCATCGACCGCCCCCACCGGCGAGGGCTGAACGCCGAAAACGGTGAGGGTGCTGGTCAGGCTTCGGGCACGTGAGCGCTGAGTTCGGCCAGCCAGGCTCGGGCGTTGCCGTCCGAGGGGGCCCGCCAGTCCCCGCGGGGGGAGACGGCTCCCGCGGTGGAGACCTTGGGCCCGTTGGGCACGGCGGAACGCTTGAACTGGCTGAACCCGAAGAAGCGTCGCAGGAACAGCTCGAGCCACCCTCGGATCTCGGCCAGGGAGTACGCGCGCCGCTCGTGGTCCGGGAAGCCCGGCGGCCAGGCCCCCGCATCCGCGTCGTGCCAGGCATGCCAGGCCAAGAACGCGATCTTGCTCGGTCGGAACCCGTGCCGCAGCACGTAGTGCAGGTGGAAGTCCTGCAGCTCGTAGGGTCCGATCTGCGCCTGGGTGCTCTGGTGCTCATCGCCGTCAGAGGGCACCAGTTCGGGGGTGATCTCGGTGTCCACGATGGACTGCAGCACTTCACCCACCTCGTCGGAGAACATCGAGGAGGAGATCACCCAACGGATGAGGTGCTGGACCAGGGTCTTCGGCACCCCCGAGTTGACCGTGTAGTGCGACATATGGTCCCCGACCCCGTAGGTGCACCACCCCAGCGCCAGCTCGGAGAGGTCTCCGGTGCCGAGCACGATCCCACCGCGCTGGTTGGCCAGCCGAAACAGGTAGTCCGTGCGCAGGCCCGCCTGGACGTTCTCGAACGTCACGTCGTAGACGGGTTCACCGTCGGCGAACGGGTGCTCCAGGTCATCCAACATCTGCCGGGCAGCGGGGGTGATGTCGATCTCCTCGAAGCCCACCCCAAGCGCTCGGGCCAGCGCGGTGGCGTTGGACTTCGTGTGGGCCGAGGTCGCGAACCCCGGAAGCGTGTAGGCCAGAATGTCGCTGCGTGGACGCCCCACCCGGTCCATCACCCGCGCGGCCACGATAAGCGCGTGCGTGGAGTCCAACCCTCCGGACACTCCGACGACGACCTTGGGCCCACCGATCGCGGACAGTCGCCGTTCCAACCCGCTGACCTGGATGGTGTAGGCCTCATAGCAGTCCTGGGCCAGCGCGTCCTGGTCGTTCGGCACGAAGGGGAACCGGTCGACACGGCGCCGCAGGCCGATGTCGGTATGCGGAGGAGCCAGCGTGAACCCCACGGTGCGGACCGCGTCGGTGAGCTGTGCGTGCGCGCGCCTGTTGTCGTCGAAGGACCCGTTGCGCAGCCTGTCCTGCCGGATCCGGTCGAGGTCGATGTCGGCCACGCTGGCCCGGGCACCCTCGCTGAACCGCTCGGACTGAGCGAGCAGGACGCCGAGCTCGTAGATCATCGTCTGGCCGTCCCAGGCCAGGTCGGTCGTCGACTCGCCTTCGCCGGCGGCGGCATACAGATAGGCACAGAGCTGTCGCGAGCTGGTCTGCATACACAGGTCATGCCGCTCCTGTGCCTTGCCGATGTTGACCGGGCTCCCGGACAAATTGGCGACGACGGTCGCGCCGCTCAGCGCCGCGGTCGCGCTCGGGGGGATGGGAACCCAGACGTCCTCGCAGACCTCGACGTGGAGCGCCAGCCCGGGCACGTCGGTGGCGGTGAAGGTCAGGTCCGGGCCGAACGGGACCCGGGAGCCGAGGAGGTCCATCGACTCGCCGTGCTGGTCGGCCCCACTGGCGAAGTGTCGCTTCTCGTAGAACTCCCGGTAGTTCGGAAGGTAGGACTTCGGCGCGACCCCCAGCACCACTCCACGGTGCACGATGACCGCACAGTTGTAGAGCCGGTTGCCTTTGACCAACGGCACCCCGACCACGAGGACGGGCAGCAGGTCGGCGCTGGCGCAGACCACCGCCTTGAGCGCCTCGAGAGCCGCGTCCAGCACCGGGTCCTGGAGCAACAGGTCGTCGATGGCGTATCCGCTGAGCCCCAGCTCGGGAAAGATCGCTACCGCCACGTGGTCGTCGGCGCACCGTCGCGCCTGCTCGATGGTCCGCGCGGCGTTGGTCGCCGGGTCCGCGATGGCCACCGGCACGGTGCACGTCGCCACGCGGGCAAAACCCTGGTCGTAGGCACTGAAGAACTCCACCTGGTCAGTCTGTCAGGCTCTGGAGACGCGATACGGCAGGATGAGCGCATGGATCGTCAGCAGGAGTACGTGCTCCGCACCATCGAGGAACGCGACATCCGCTTCGTGCGGCTCTGGTTCACCGACATCTTGGGGGCGCTGAAGTCTGTCGCCGTGGCCCCTGCGGAGCTGGAGCAGGCCTTCAGTGGCGGCATCGGCTTCGACGGGAGCGCGATCGAGGGGTTCACCCGGGTCTACGAGGCCGACATGGTCGTCCAGCCTGATGCCAGCACCTTCCAGGTGCTGCCGTGGCGCGGGGACAACCCGGGCACGGCGCGAATGTTCGCCGACATCCGGATGCCGGATGGCAGCCCGGCCATGACGGACTCGCGCTACGTCCTCAAGCGCACGTTGGACAAGGCGGCCGACGAGGGGTTCACCTTCTACACCCACCCCGAGATCGAGTTCTACCTGTTCAAGGAGCCCTACGAGCCGGGCACCGTCCCGGTCCCGGTCGACAACGCGGGGTACTTCGACCACGTGGCCCGGGGAGATGGGCACGACTTCCGACGCTCGGCCATCACGATGCTGGAGCAGATGGGGATCTCGGTGGAGTTCAGCCACCATGAGGGCGGCCCGGGCCAGAACGAGATCGACCTGAGGTATGCCGATGCCTTGTCGATGGCCGACAACATCATGACGTTCCGGACCGTGGTTCGTGAGGTCGCCCTGCAGCACGGATCGCTGGCCAGCTTCATGCCCAAACCGTTGGCCAACGAGCCCGGATCGGGGATGCACACCCACATCTCGTTGTTCGAGGGTGACACCAACGCCTTCTACGAACCGTCGGCGGACTACGAGCTCTCGCTGACCGGACGCCGTTTCATGGCCGGGCTCCTGGTGCACGCCCGCGAGATCTGCGCAGTGACCAACCAGTGGGTGAACTCCTACAAACGCCTGTGGGGTGGGGGTGAGGCGCCGGCCTACGTCTGCTGGGGGCACAACAACCGCAGTGCCATGGTGCGGGTGCCGATGTACTCGATCGGAAAGGGACATTCCCGTCGTGTCGAGATCCGCTCCATCGATGCGGCGTGCAACCCCTACCTGACGTATGCCGTCGTGCTGGCGGCAGGCCTGAAGGGCATCAAGGAGGAGTACGAGCTGCCCGAGGAGGCCGAGGACGACGTTTGGAACCTGACTGATGGTGAGCGGCGGGCCATGGGCATCGACCCGCTGCCGCAGTCGCTCGGCGAAGCGGTGGCCATCATGGAGGAGAGCGAGCTGCTGGCTGAAGTGCTGGGTGAGCAGGTGTTCGACTTCTTCCTGCGCAACAAGTGGCAGGAGTGGGCGGACTATCGCTCCCAGGTGACCGCCTTCGAGCTCGATCGGTACTTGGTGCGCCTGTGACCGAGCGCCCGGACCTACCAGTTGCTGACCTGGCCCGGGCCGGATTCACCCGGACCAAGGACTCGGCTGCGGTGATCGGCGCCATCGTGCAGGCCCTGCCCGGACAGGTCGACGTCGACCAGCTGGTGGCCGACCTCGGCTCGGTGGCGGACCCGGACCAGGCGGCGCTGGCGATGGTGCGGCTGATCGAACGCGATTCCACCTCGGCGAAGGCGCTGGCCGCGCCAGGGGATCGACGCCTACGGGTCCTGAGGGTGCTGGGGGCGTCGACCGCCCTGGCCGATCACCTGGTCAAGCACCCCGAGCACCTCGATGATGCAGCCAGCGGAGCCGCCCACGAGCCGAGCGGGGTGGTCGATGCCGTCCGCGGTCTCACCGGCCGCGCCGGCGCGGAGGCGCTACGTGTGGCCTACCGACAGCAGATCGTGCGGATCGCGGCCGCCGACCTGAGCGCGCAGGACCCGTTGGAGGTGCTGCCCCAGGTGGCCGAGGCGCTGGCCGACCTGGCCTCGGCCGCGATCCAGGCCGCGCTCCTGCTCGCCAACGCCCAGGTCGCCGACTCCCACCACGCCAAGGTCACCGTCATCGGAATGGGCAAGTGCGGTGGACGGGAGCTCAACTACATCTCCGACGTGGACGTCATCTTCCTCGCCGCCCCGGCCTCGGG
>JBASAN010000005.1:0-7773 GCA_049650625.1 Ornithinimicrobium sp. | reverse complement strand
CCGGGCGTGGGTCGTTCACCACCCCGGGCAGGCGGATGGTGAAGGTCGAACCCTGCCCCTCCTGGCTCCAGAGGGTGACTTCGCCGCCGAGGTTGGAGCAGATGTGCTTCACGATCGACAGGCCCAGACCTGTTCCGCCGGTCATCCGTGACCGGGCGGTGTCGACTCTATAGAAGCGCTCGAAGATGCGTTCCTGGTCGCTCGGTGAGATGCCCTTGCCCTGGTCCGAGACCTTGATCTCGACGATGTCGTCGACCCGGCGGGTGGTCACGGACACCCTGGTGCCGTCGTCGGAGTAGGCGATGGCGTTGGTGATGAGGTTGCGGATCGCCGTGGTGATCAGCTCGGGGTCGCCGTAGACGCGCAACCCGGCCCGCGGGGTGGCCACCCGGCAGCTGAGGATGCGGTCCCCGGCGATCAACCGGGTGTGCTCCACGGACTCAGCGGCGCAGCTCGCGACGTCGACCACGCTGAGCTTGGTCATGAGGTCGACCGTCTGCAGACGGGACAGGTCGACGATCTCGCTGACCAGTGTGGTGAGACGCTCCGCCTCCACCTTCATCCGGCGCGAGAAGCGCTTGACCGCGGCGGGGTCCTCCGCCGCCCCCTCGACGGCCTCGGCCAGCAGGGACAAGCCCCCTACCGGGGTCTTGAGCTCGTGGCTGACGTTGACCACGAAGTCACGACGGACCTCTTCGACCCGGCGGGCCTGGGTGCGGTCCTCGACCAACATCAGGACCAGGTCGTCGGCGATCATGGCCACCCGGGTGCCGATCACCAGACGGCCGGCGCCGACCGGTCCCCGGGCGGACTCAAACTCGACTTCCCGTGTCCGTCCGTCACTCAGGACCTCGTCGAAGACCCTTCTCAGATCTGGGTGGGCGAGCTCGTTGCCGCGGACCAGTCCGAAGGTCAGCGCAGAGGAGGTCGCGCGCAGGACCCGGCCGTCCCGGGCGGTGAGTATGCCGCCGGAGCGGGTGGCGGTCAGCAGCTCGGCCACGCCGATCGCCAAGGCCCCGTGCGCATGCTCCAGGGATCCGGTCAGCCCCTGAGGATCCGGAGTCGAGGAGCCCCCGTCGGCGGCACCGTGTCGGAGCTGTCGGACCCGCAGCACGAGGACCGCGACGAGGAGCAGGAGAATGACCACGACGGCTACGGTCACCACTGCGGTGGTCGTGGATACCGTCAACATGCTGCCCAGCCTAGATCGCTCGTCCGGGCTCTCGACACCGTAAACTGAAAGGGCGTCCCGCAGTAGCGCACTGTTCACTTTCAGTCGGCGCTTCGTTCACTCAACAATGACAGCGTGCTCGCGAACCTAGCGAAGAGGAGCACCATGCGCACGGCATACCACGAGGAACTCGTCTTCATCTCGGACCAGTTGGTCGAGATGACTCGACTGACCGCTTCCGCCTTGAACCGGGCGACCCAAGCCCTGATGGACGCGGATCTGGAGCTCGCCGAGAGCGTCATTACCGCGGACGAGCACATCGACGCCGTCCGACGAGACCTGGACAACCGGGCAGTGGACACGCTCGCCCGCCAGCAACCCGTGGCCACGGACCTGCGCACCCTGGTGACCTCGATGCGGATGAGCTCGGACCTGGAGCGGATGGGGGACCTGGCCCGTCACGTGGCCAAGGTGGCGCGGTTGCGCTACCCCGAGGCCGCTATCCCGGCGTCGCTGCGGGCTACCTTCGCCGAGATGGCGCAGCTGGCTGAGCGGATGGTGATGAAGACGGGGTCGATCATCCACAACAACGACCTCGAGGGCGCCAGCCGCCTCAAGGACGACGACGACCGGATGGACGAGCTGCACCGCGAGGTGTTCCGGCTCCTGCTCTCCGAGCGCTGGGACGGCGCCATCGAGGCGGCGGTGGACGCGACCTTGTTGAGTCGCTACTACGAGCGCTTCGGTGACCACGCGGTCTCGGTGGCCCATCGGGTGGTCTACCTGGTGACCGGTGAATGGCACGACGAGGTCAACATGGACGACGCCCTCGAGACCAGGACGGCCGAGAGCGCGCGTCACACCGCGCCGGTGCGCTGAGCGCCTCCTCGGCTGCGCTGAGCGCCTACTCGGCCTGAGCCACTACCTCGGCGTACGGCTCGTAGATCCCATCGGGGGGGAGCACCGGCACGCGCGCTGACACGGCGCTCTGACTCGTGCTGAGCCGCAGGGTCACCAAGCCACCGGGCAGCCCGGGGACGGCGTCAGCCAGCACCGGGTCCACGAACTCCCCGTCGTCGGTCTTGCCGTCCATCCGCACCCCCTTGTTGGGGTTGACCTCGATCGCCGGGGTCTGGTCGGTGCTCTCACCCTCGGCCTCGAGCGAGACGTTGACCGTGAGCGGCTCAGTGCCGGTGTTGACCACATAACCACTGATCACGCCAGGTGCGCCTTCTCCCTCGCTGATGATGACGAGGTCGCGAGCCTCCATGATGCCGGTCCCCGCGCTCACGCCGTCCGCCGCGTCGTACGGCAGGTCCGTGGTGATCGGAGATAAGACCTGGCACGAGCTCACGCCGAAGGCGGTCGCCAGGGCCGCCACGGCAAGGCCGAAGCGACGGATGGGCGGGGTCGTTGTCCTCGTTCTGGGCACAGCCCGTAGCCTACCGGGTGGCTCCCTCCCCTGCACAGGTCCCTGACCAGCGCAAATGCCAGGGGTGTTATTTAGTGATCTACACCACTCGTGATATTCTGAGGCTCCGCGAAAGGGGCTAACTGAAGATGACATTTAAGGTCGGCGAGACTGTCGTGTATCCGCATCACGGCGCCGCACTCATCCAAGAAATGAACAAACGCACGATCAAGGGTGAGGAGAAGATCTACCTCAAGTTGAAGGTTGCTCAAGGCGACCTCACGATTGAGGTTCCCGCCGACAACTGCGACCTCGTCGGAGTCCGCGATGTTGTCGGCCGGGAGGGACTCGACAAGGTGTTCAAGGTGCTTCGCGCCGACCACACCGAAGAGCCCACCAACTGGTCCCGTCGCTACAAGGCCAACCTCGAGAAGTTGGCCTCGGGTGACGTCGTGAAGGTCGCCGAAGTGGTTCGCGACCTGTGGCGACGCGACCGCGACCGAGGTTTGTCCACGGGCGAGAAGCGACTGCTCAACAAGGCCCGGCAGATCCTGGTCTCCGAGCTCGCGCTCGCGGAGAAGACCAACGAGGACAAGGCCGAGGCCACGCTCGACGAGGTCCTCGCCTCCTGAACGTCGGAGTCATCCTGGTCGCTGCTGGCCAGGGCTCCCGACTTGGCGCTGGCCGCCCCAAGGCACTTGTGCCCTTGGGCGGCCAGTCCCTCGTCCAGCGTGCCGCCAGCACGGCGGTGCGTTGCCCGGGTGTGACCGAGGTCGTGGTGGTCGCGCCGCCCGGGCACAACGCCGAGATGCGTGACGCTCTCGAGAACGTCGCCCCGTCCGGCGACGCCGCAGCTCAGCCGGACACCGTGTTGCAGGTCGTGGAGGGTGGCGCCGAGCGCGCCGACTCCGTGACCGCTGGCCTTCGTGCGCTGTCCGCAGACGTCGGCATCGTGCTGATCCATGACGCTGCCCGCGCGTTGACTCCGATCACGGTCTTCGAGGACGTGATCGGGGCGGTCCGAGCAGGTCACTCCGCGGTGGTGCCGGTGGTCCCGGTGACCGACACCATCAAAGAAGTCGCCGCGCAGTCCGGTGGGACGTCCTTCGGTGCTGTGGTGCGCACGATCGACCGTGCCAACCTTCGCGCCGCCCAGACGCCGCAGGGCTTCCTACGGGAGACGCTGGACCACGTCCATACGCACACCGCCCGGGGCATCGACCGCACCACCGCCACGGATGACGCCGGCATGGTGGAAGTCTTCGGAGGCACGGTGTTCACCGTGGCCGGAGACCATCGGTCCCTGAAGATCACCACCCCGCACGACCTCGCGGTGGCCGAGGTGCTCCTGGCCGGGACGCCGTGAGCCGCCTGCCCCGGGTCGGCGTCGGCACCGACGTCCACCGGTATGCCGAGACGCCGCGTGATCTGTGGCTCGGGTGTCTGCACTGGCCCGGCCAGCGGGGCATCGAGGGGCACTCCGACGGCGACGTCGCGGCCCACGCCGCCTGCGACGCGTTGCTGGCCGCTGGAGGGTTGGGTGACCTCGGGAGTGTCTTCGGCACCGACCGTCCCGAGATGGCGGGCGCCGGGGGAGCACAGATGCTGGCGCACGTCGCCGACCTGCTGCGCGCAGCCGGTCTCAGCGTGGGCAACGTGTCCATCCAGATCATCGGCAACCGCCCCAAGATCGGCCCCCGACGTGCCGAGGCCGAGTCGGCCATGGGGGCGGCTCTGGGCGGAGCGCCGGTCTCGGTCAGCGCCACGACGACCGACGGTCTCGGCCTGACCGGTCGCGGTGAAGGCATCGCTGCGATCGCCACCGCCATCGTCGCCTAGCCCCGCCACCGTCGGGCGTGTGCGATGTTCGCTGGCCCGGGCGGACGGCATACTGAACCGGTCAGTACCGCTTCCAAGGAGGACCCGCATGCCCAGCACCGTCAAGGGCGTCATCGCCCGCAGCAAGAACGCCCCCGTCGAAGTGGTCGACGTGGTGGTGCCGGATCCTGGCCCGGGCGAGGTGGTGGTCACGATCGAGGCTTGCGGGGTGTGCCAGACCGATGCGCACTACCGTGACGGCGAGGTAGGCGACGACTTCCCGTTCCTGCTGGGCCACGAGGCCGCGGGCACCGTCGAGACGATCGGTGAGGGCGTCACCAACGTCGAGGTCGGCGACTTCGTCATCCTCAACTGGCGAGCGGTCTGCGGTGAGTGTCGAGCGTGCAAGCGCGGCGAGCCGTGGTACTGCTTCGACACCCACAACGCTGCGCAGTCCATGACGCTGACCGATGGCACCGAGCTGACGGCGGCTCTGGGCATCGGCGCCTTCATGGAGAAGACTCTGGTGCACTCCGGGCAGTGCACCATCGTGGACCGCGAGGCCTCTGCGGTGGCCGCCGGACTGCTGGGGTGCGGCGTCATGGCCGGCTTCGGTGCCGCCGTGAATACGGGCGGGGTGACCCGGGGTGACTCCGTCGCTGTCATCGGGTGTGGTGGGGTCGGCAACGCCGCCATCGCCGGCGCGTCCCTGGCTGGGGCCAGCACCGTCATCGCCGTCGACATCGACGACCGCAAGCTCGAGGGTGCCAAGCGTTTCGGCGCTACCCACACCGTGAACTCCAAGAGCGTGGACGCTGTGGAGGGAATCCAGGAGCTCACCGGCGGGTTCGGTGCCGACGTCGTGGTCGACGCCGTGGGACGCCCGGAGACCTACAAGCAGGCCTTCTACGCCCGCGACCTCGCGGGGACGGTCGTGCTGGTCGGGGTGCCCAACCCTGAGATGACCATCGAGCTGCCGCTGATCGACGTCTTCGGTCGCGGCGGGTCGCTCAAGTCGAGCTGGTACGGCGACTGCCTGCCCTCCCGCGACTTCCCGATGCTCATCGACCTCTACCGTCAGGGCAAGTTCGACCTCGACGCGTTCGTCACAGAGAAGATCGGGATCAACGACGTCGAGGATGCCATCGAGAAGATGGGTCGCGGCGAGGTCCTGCGCTCGGTCGTGGTGATGGCCGGGGCCGACGATGAGTGAGACGGCCCGCATCGCGCACACCGTCACCTCCGGCACCTTCAGCCTCGACGGCGGCACGTGGGAGGTGGACAACAACGTCTGGGTGGTCGGCAACGACACCGAGTGCGTCGTCATCGACGCGCCCCACGACGCCGAGGCTATCTCCGCGGCGGTCAACGGGCGGGAGGTCAAGGCCATCCTGCTGACCCACGCCCACGATGACCACATCGACGCCGCGGGAGCGCTGGCGGAGGCGACGGGGGCCCCGACCTACCTCCACCCGGACGACCGGATGCTGTGGGACCGGGTGTATGCCGAGGGCCCGGACCACGACCTCGCGGACGGGCAGCGCTTCGACGTCGCCGGCGTCAGTATCGAGGTCCTGCATACCCCCGGGCACAGCCCTGGTGCGTGCTGCTTCTACGTCCCGGAGCTCGAGGTTGTCTTCACCGGGGACACGCTCTTCAACGGTGGGCCGGGCGCTACCGGACGCTCGTTCAGCAGCTTCGACACCATCGTCGAGTCGATCACCGACCGACTGCTGGCCTTGCCTTCGACGACGCGTGTCAACACCGGTCACGGCGACTCGACGACCATCGAGGACGAGGCGGCCGGGCGCGAGGACTGGAAGCCCTAGCCGCGACGGACCCGCCTGCTGGATGCTGAGCGAAAGGCTCGCGGTCGATATGCCAGTAGCCTGGGGCGGTGAGTTTGCGCCTGTACGACACCGCCACCCAAGAGCTCCGTGACTTCGAGCCCCTGGAGCCCGGCAAGGTCGGCATCTATATCTGCGGTCTCACCACCCAGGGCTTGCCGCATATCGGTCACGTGCGCTTCACCGTGGCCTTCGACATCCTGCGGCGGTGGATGACCCGCGGTCATGGGTACGACGTCACGCTGGTCCGCACCGTCACCGACATCGACGACAAGATCCTGCGCAAGTCCGCGGAGCACGACCGGCCGTGGTGGGCGTGGAGCTACACCCACGAGCGCGCCACGACGCAGGCCCTGGACACGCTGGGGGTGCTCCCGCCGACCTACGAGCCGCGGGCGACCGGGCACATCACCGAGATGCTCGAGCTGGTCGACCTGCTGGTCGAGGCCGGACACGCCTACCCCGCGGCCGACGGCAGCGGTGATGTCTACTTCGATGTGCAGTCGTGGCCGAGCTACGGCGAGCTGACTCGGCAGAGAATCGCCGACATGGAGCCGGCGGCCGACGCCGATCCCCGCGGCAAGCGCGACCCCCGCGACTTCGCGTTGTGGAAAGGGGCGAAGGACGACGAGCCCAGCACCGCCAGCTGGCCCACACCGTACGGTCGGGGACGTCCGGGATGGCACCTGGAGTGCTCGGCGATGGCCCGCAAGTACCTGGGCGACACCTTCGACATCCACGGTGGCGGGGTGGACCTGCGCTTCCCGCATCACGAGAACGAACAGGCCCAGTCCCAGGCCGCCGGTCTGGGGTTCGCGCGCTGGTGGATGCACAACGCCTGGTTGACGATGAGCGGCGAGAAGATGAGCAAGTCGCTCGGCAACACCATGACCGTCGCCGAGATCACCAAGACCGTCCGGCCCCTGGTGTTGCGCTACTACCTGGGCGCGGTGCACTACCGCTCGGTGATCGAGTACGGCCAGGACTCCCTCGCCGAGGCTCAGGCCTCGGTGGAGCGGATCGAGTCGTTCGTGTCCCGAGCCCTCGCGGCCACGGACACCCCGCGGGACCGTCTCCTGCTCGCAGCCCAGGGCTCAGCCCTCCCGTCGGCCTTCGTGGCTGCCCTCGACGACGACCTCAACGTGTCTGAAGCCCTGGCCGTCGTCTTCGGTCAGGTGCGGGAGGGGAACCGGGCGCTGGAGACTCCGGGGCACGACGGCATACCCGAGATCCTGGAGTCGGTCATCGCGATGACGCAGGTCCTCGGCGTCAACCCGCTGGACCCGCAATGGGCCGCCGCGTCCAGCGACGACTCAGCGCATCAGCTCTTGGACGCGCTGCTCACCGACCGTCTGGCCGAGCGTGACGCCGCCCGGGCCGAGCGGGACTTCGCCACCGCGGATGCTATCCGTGACCACCTCACCAGCCTCGGCATCGTGATCGAGGACACCCCCCAAGGCGCCCGGTGGGCGCTGGACCACTGACCCAGAGATCGAGGTATGCCGCATGCCCGGCAACTCCCAGCG
>JBASAN010000004.1:0-4957 GCA_049650625.1 Ornithinimicrobium sp. | reverse complement strand
GACGCCGTGCGGGAGAGTCCTCTTCCTGCGCGATTGGGTCGAGGCGCCGAAGGGGCACACTCCCCAGCAAGCTCTCAGGCGTCCAGGACCGCACGGGTGAGGCAACTCTGGAAGGGCACAGGAGGGATCATCCGATCCGTCCTCCGACAGAGGGGGAGGCATCGCCTGGACCGCGAAGGAGCCTCATGACCGAGCACCACACTGCCCCCACGGGTGGTCCCCTTTACGCCGCATCGCCGACGGCCGAGTTCGTGTCACGACACATCGGACCGCGCGACACCGACATCCACACGATGGTCTCGGTCCTGGGCTACAAGAGCCTGGAGGACCTGATCTCCAGCGCCGTTCCCGCGGATATCCGCAGTGAGAGCCTCCTCGACATCGAGGCAGCCCCCAGCGAAGGCGCCGTGTCCCAGGAGCTGCGCGATCTCGGCGCGCGCAACACCGTGCTGACCTCGATGATCGGCCTGGGGTACTACAACACCGCCACACCCCCGGTGGTGCGGCGCAACCTGCTGAAGAACCCCGCGTGGTACACGGCCTACACCCCCTACCAGGCGGAGATCTCGCAGGGCCGCCTCGAGGCGTTACTCAACTTCCAGACCATGTGCTCCGACCTCACCGCGTTGGAGACCTCCGGTGCCTCCCTGCTGGACGAGGCCACCGCCGCAGCCGAGGCGATGACCGTGATGCGGCGCGGCAGCAAGGTCGCCAAGGATGCTGTCCTCGTGGTCGACGAGCACCTCCTGCCGCAGACCCACGCAGTCCTGAAGACCCGAGCCACGCCCGTCGGCATCGACATCGTCCGTGCCGACCTGAGTGACATCACGGACGCCCAGGCCCTGCGCGACCTGTGCTCGGACCGGGCGGTGTTCGGCGTGATCGTGCAGTACCCCGGCGCCGACGGGGTCATCCGAGACTTCCGGGCCCTCACTGACGCGGCCCACGAAGTCGGTGCCCTGGTCAGCGCCGCGTGTGACCTGTTGGCGTTGACTCTGCTGACGCCCCCGGGGGAGTGGGGCGCCGACATCGCCGTCGGCTCCGCGCAGCGCTTCGGCGTGCCCATGGCTTTCGGAGGACCTCACGCCGGCTACATGAGCGTGCGTCAGGGCCTGGAGCGGATGCTGCCCGGTCGGCTCGTCGGGGTCAGCAAGGACGCCGACGGAGCCCCGGCTTATCGGTTGGCTCTGCAGACCCGTGAGCAGCACATCCGGCGGGAGAAGGCGACGTCCAACATCTGCACCGCCCAGGTGCTGCTCGCCGTGATCGCCAGCATGTATGCCGTGTGGCACGGTCCCGAAGGCATCAGGGCCAACGCCCTGCGCGCCTACCACCGCGCCCACGTGCTCGCCGACGCCCTGCGCGCGGGCGGCTACGGCGTTGCGGACCACGACTTCTTCGACACCATCACGGTCACCGCCACCGGGCGAGCCCGGCGGATCGTGCAGCGTGCGGAGGGGCGCGGGATCAACCTGTGGTGTCGCGACGAGGACACCGTCCTGCTGAGCACGGACGAGACGACCATTCCCGAGCACCTGGCCATCGTGTGCGACGCGTTCGCGGTCGAGCCGCCGCCGGAGGAGGTCAGCACCCCCGACGAGGTGACCTGGGCCCCCCTGCATCGCCGCACCTCGGCCTACTTGGAGCACCCCGTGTTCCACCGCTATCGCAGCGAAACCTCCATGCTGCGCTACATGCGCACTCTGGCGGACAAGGACTTCGCGCTGGACCGCGGGATGATCCCGCTGGGCTCGTGCACGATGAAGCTCAACGGCACCACGGAGATGGAAAGCATCACCTGGCCCGAGTTCGCCGCGATCCATCCGTTCGCCCCCGCCAACCAGAGCATGGGCTACCACGAGCTGATCGACCAGCTGAGTATGTGGATGTGCGAGGTCACCGGATACGACTCGGTCAGTCTGCAGCCCAACGCCGGTTCGCAGGGAGAGTTCGCCGGTCTGCTCGCCATCCGCGGCTACCACCTCGCCAACGGCGATGACCAGCGCACCATCTGCCTGATCCCCGACAGCGCCCACGGCACCAATGCCGCGAGCGCGGTGATGGCCGGGATGAAGGTGGTCGTGGTCAAGACCCTGGCCGAAGGTGACGTCGACCTCGACGACCTCGCGGCGAAGATCGAGACCCACGGTGACGAGTTGGCCGCGCTGATGGTGACCTACCCCTCCACCCACGGAGTGTTCGAGGCCACGATCACCCAGGTGTGCGACCAGGTGCACAAGGCCGGGGGACAGGTCTATGTCGACGGAGCGAACCTGAACGCCCTGATGGGTCTGGCCAAGCCGGGACAGTTCGGTGGCGACGTCAGCCACCTCAACCTGCACAAGACCTTCTGCATCCCCCACGGGGGCGGAGGTCCGGGGGTAGGCCCGGTCGCGGTACGCGCCCACTTGGCACCGCACCTGCCCAACCATCCGCTCGACTCGACCGCTGGACCGGACCACGGCGTGGGAGCCATCTCCGCCGCCCCGTTCGGCTCCGCAGGGATCCTGCCGATCTCCTGGGCTTACGTCCGCCTGATGGGCGGAGCGGGACTGACCAAGTCGGCGCAGGTGGCCGTGCTCTCTGCCAACTACATCGCCCATCGTCTCCGGGATCATTACCCGATCCTGTTCACCGGAGCGGACGGTCTCGTGGCCCACGAGTGCATCCTGGACGTCCGGCCGCTGACCAAGGAGACCGGAGTGACCGTCGACGACGTGGCCAAACGGCTCATCGACTACGGCTTCCACGCACCCACCATGTCCTTCCCGGTGGCCGGCACGCTGATGGTCGAACCAACCGAGAGCGAGGACCTGGCCGAGATCGACCGCTTCTGCGACGCGATGATCGCCATCCGCGCCGAAGTGGACGGGGTGGCCGACGGCGGGGTCGAAGGCAGTGTGCTGCGCGGCGCCCCACACACGGCGTGGTCCATGGCCGGAGACTGGGACCACGACTACGACCGCAAGACTGCGGCCTATCCCGGCACGGTCGACCCGGCCAGCAAGTACTGGCCCCCGGTCCGTCGTGTCGACGGTGCCTGGGGGGACCGCAACCTGCAGTGCAGTTGCCCCCCACTGGAAGACCTGGCCGAGTAGGGGCACAAACACTGGCCCGAGACCACGCAGTGTGGTTAGGTCAGCGCATGGGTGCAGAGGTCAGTTCCGCAGCGTTCACGCGCGAGCAGCGCGTCAACTTCCGACAGAAGGTCCTGTTGGACCTCGACGTCTTCGAGAAGATGCTCGAGGAGAGCCGGTTCGACTTCACCAGACCGCAGATGGGTCTGGAGATCGAGCTGAGTCTGGTCGATGACCAGCTGGATCCGGCACTGGTCAACGACGCCGTCCTCCAGGACCTCCACGACGGGGACTTCCAGTCCGAAGTGGGCCGCTACAACATCGAGATCAATGTTCCACCGCGCCCGATGGCCGGAGACCAGGCGGTGCGGCTGGAGCGGTGGCTGGAGCAGTCCCTGCGCCAGGCCGGCGACGCCGCGCGCGAGCACGGCGCCCGGGTCATCGCCACCGGCATCATCCCCACCCTGCAGCCCGAGATCTTCGACGGCGAATGGCTGAGCCTGGGCGTGCGCTACACCGCCTTGAACGACTCCGTGCTGAACGAGCGCGGTGAAGGAATGCAGCTCGACATCGAGGGCCCCACCGGCGAGCAGGTGGTGCAGTACTTCGAGACCATCGGGCCGTTGTCGGGGTGCACCTCGGTGCAACTGCACCAGCAGGTCACGCCCCAAGACTTCCCGATGTACTGGAACGCGGCCTCGGCCATCGCCGGGCTGCAGATCGCCATCGGTGCCAACTCCCCATACCTCTTCGGGAAGAGGCTTTGGGCCGAGACCCGGGTGCCGCTCTTCTCGCAGATGACCGACACGCGCAGTGAGGAGCTGAAGCACCAGGGGGTCCGTCCCCGGGCCTATTTCGGACGGAACTGGATCACGTCGATCTTCGACCTGTTCGAGGAGAACGTGAACTGCTTCCCCGCTCTGCTGCCTGAGGTCAGCGAGGAGGACCCGGTGCGCGTGCTCCAAGAGGGGTCGGCGCCGGAGCTGCACGAGCTACGACTGCACAACGGCACGGTATGGCGCTGGAACCGGCCCATCTACGACAACTCCCAGGGCGTGCCGCACCTGCGGGTGGAGAACCGCGTCCTGGCCGCCGGTCCGAGTGCCATCGACATGGTCGCCAACGCCTGCTTCTACTACGGACTCTTGGAGAAGCTCACCTCCAGTGGTCGCCCGATCTGGACCAAGATGCCGTTCCTCGATGCGGAGAAGAACTTCTTCGACGCGTCCAAACACGGTATCGAGGCCAACCTGACCTGGCCGGGTCTGGGCAAGATCGGTGCGACCGAACTCATCTCCGAGCACCTGCTGGAAGAGGCCAACGAGGGCTTGGCTGCTCTCGGCCTACGCCGTCAGGTGCGCGAGCACTACCTCTCGGTCATCGAGGGGCGTTGCTCCGCGCACCAGAACGGTGCCAGCTGGCAGGTCGAGGTCACCGAGAAGTACGAAGCGGCCGGACACAGCCGCAACGAGGCGTTGCACCTGATGTTCGGCCACTACGTGGAGCACATGGAGCAGAACCAGCCGGTGCACACCTGGCCGGTCCCCGACGTCGACGCGGTCAGCGGCGGCGGTTCCACGCCTCGATAACGGGGTCCTCGTGGTGGTGGCCGAGCACGGCCACCTTCCCGGTCTCGAAGGTCACGCGGCGGCCCCAGCGTGGGTTCTGCCGCAGGTAGACCCCGGCAAGGATCCGTAGCGCGTGGCCGTGACCCACCAGGGCCACGTCACCGTGGTGCAAGTGCGGGTAGATCTCCTCCAAGACGCGGCTGGCCCGTCCAGCCACCTCCTCGACGGTCTCACCCGGCGTGTCCCCGGGGATGACGCCGTGCTCGAAGACGTTCCACAGGTAGCCCGTCCGCTCCCGGATCTCCTTCGTGG
>JBASAN010000003.1:0-3259 GCA_049650625.1 Ornithinimicrobium sp. | reverse complement strand
AGACCAGGGTAGGTGAGAAGCCAGGCTCAGAGCGTTAACCTGCCCCAATGCCGTTCTCTCAAGCGCCAACTGAGGCCCTGTCCGACTGGCCGGGTGTCTCAGTCGTCATGCCCGTGCGCAACGAGGCGCGACAGTTGGCGGAGTCCTTGGGCTCGGTTTTGGCACAGGACTACCAGGGGCCTGTCGAAGTAGTGCTCGCGGTGGGTGCCAGCTCCGACGGCACCTCCGGGGTGGCTCGCCGGCTCGCTGCGACGGACCCGCGAGTGCGCGTGGTGGACAATCCGAGCGGGCGCACGCCGGACGCCCTGAACTGCGCTATCGCAGCCAGCGTGCATCCGATCGTGGCGCGGGTCGACGCGCACGGGTTCGTCCCGGTCGACTACCTGCGTCGGGCTGTGCAGATCCTGCATGAGACGCAGGCGGCCAATGTGGGGGGGCGGGCGCTGCCGGAGGGTGTGGACCCCACTCAGCAGGCCATTGCCATCGGGATGGGATCTCCGTTGGGTATGGGGGCTGCTCGGTTCCGCGTGGGGGGCCAGGCCGGTCCGGCCGACACGGTCTTCCCAGGCGTTTTCCTGCGTTCATGGATCGACCGGGTGGGTGGGTTCAGTGCCGAGTACGACCGGGCGCAGGACTGGGAGATGAACCTGCGCATCCGCCAAGCAGGGGGCGTGGTCTGGTTCAGCCCCGAGGTCTGTGTGACCTACCGGCCGCGGAGCTCTCTGACCGCGCTGGCTGCCCAGTTCTTCGCTACCGGTCAGTGGCGTCGCCGTCTTTCGCAGGACCACTCCGAGGCCCTCAACGCCCGCTATCTCGCGCCACCACTGCTGGTGGGAGTGGTCGTCGGCGGGTCTGTCGGGGCTGTCGTATGGCGGCCCATGGCGGTGTTGCCGCTCGGCTATGCCGCGGCGGTCGCGGTCGGCGGCGTCGTCATCTCCGCGGGCCACCCCTGGTCGGTGCGCATCCGAGTGCCCGCGGTGCTCGCGACCATGCACCTGAGCTGGGGCGCTGGCTTCTTGCGTGGCCTAGCGCGACGCCCGCCCGGCGACACCGATGAAGGATCCTCAACCCGGGAGTAGGGCGCTGGTCAGCGGTGGCTCGGTGTGCTGCCGAACCTCCTGCTCAGTGACGCCGGGCGCCGTCTCGCGAAGGACCAGGCCCTCGGGCGTGACGTCGATCACCGCCAGGTCCGTGATGATCCGCTGCACACACCCCAGGCCCGTGATCGGCAGCGAGCAGCTCTGCACGATCTTGAAGCCACCGTCACGCGCGGTGTGCTCCATCAGCACGATGACCTTCCTGGCTCCGTGCACCAGGTCCATGGCCCCTCCCATGCCCTTGACCATCTTGCCCGGGATCATCCAGTTGGCGATGTCCCCGGCGACCGACACCTGCATCGCCCCGAGGATGGCTGCGTCCACCTTCCCTCCTCGGATCATCCCGAAGCTCATAGCGGAGTCGAAGAAGGCGGCACCCGGGCGGACGGTGACGGTCTCTTTGCCGGCGTTGATCACGTCAGGGTCGTGGCTCCCCTCGACCGGATAGGGACCGACACCGAGAATGCCGTTCTCGGACTGCAGCACCAGCTCCACGTCGTCGGCCACGTAGTTCGGGACCAGGGTCGGCAAACCGATCCCGAGGTTGACGTAGTCCCCGTCGTGCAGCTCCGCGGCTGCCCTCGCGGCCATCTCCTCCCGTGTCCGGGCCACCTCAGCGTCCTTCCGTAGCAGTCGAGGGCGATCGGACGGTGAGCTTCTCGACGCGCTTATCCTGCGCCTGGGTCGGCGACAGCGGCACGACCCGTTGCACGTAGATCCCCGGGAGGTGGATCTCGTCAGGGAGAAGGACTCCTGGCTCGACCAGCTCCTCGACCTCGGCGACGGTGAAGCGACCGCTCATCGCGCACAACGGGTTGAAGTTGCGCGCGCTCGCCCGGAAGAGCAGGTTTCCGTGCCGGTCACCCTTCCACGCTCGGACCAACCCCATGTCGGCCGCGATCGAGGTCTCCAGGACGTAGTCCTGGGCCCCCCGGTCGCCGAGATGGGCGAAGGACCGGGTGTCTTTGGGCGGCGAGGACAGAACGACCGCCCCGGCCTCGTCGTAGCGCCACGGCATACCGCCCTCAGAGACCTGCGACCCGACCCCGGTGGCTGTGTAGAAAGCGGCGATCCCCGAACCGCCGGCTCGAAGCTTCTCGGCCAGGGTTCCCTGGGGCGTGAGCTCGACCTCGAGCTCGCCGCTGAGGTACTGCCGGGCGAACTCCTTGTTCTCACCGACGTAGGAAGCGATGATCCGGCGGATCCGGCCCGCCCCGAGCAGAAGCCCCAGGCCCCAGTCGTCGACGCCAGCGTTGTTGGAGACGATCTCCAGATCGGTGGTGCCCTTGCGCAGCACCTCGGCTATCAGCACCGAAGGCACACCGCACAGGCCGAACCCACCAACCGCGAGGGTCATCCCGTCACGCAGTGAGTCCAGAGCAGCGGCAGCATCGGAGACGACCTTGTCCATATGTGCCGACTGTAGTGTCCTCAGGCGAGGGCGTCGACTCCCTCACTGCGCATCCTCTCCTCCGTCAGAGACGGCTCGGAGCCGCGCACCAGGACCGCCGACCCGAGGCCGGCCCAGCAGCCAAGCAACTGGCGCAGGAAGACGGCCGGGTCGCTGCTGGTGATGAGCAGTCGGCGGCGAGCGCGGTCCCCCGGATGGGGCACTACGTCGCCGTAGGCCGTTCGTTCACCGGCACAGACCAGTGCGGCTTGGGTCGGCTCCGGTTCGTCCCATGGCGTGAAGGAGTCACCGAAGGAGGAGATCTCGCGAGCCTCGTCCATGACCCCGGTACGCAGCCCGGCACCGAAGCTTCGCGACAGGGCGGGCAGGGACACCGCGATCACCTCATCGGCGTCCCGGGCTGCCTCGCTGTGCGGTGCTGTGGTCACCATCACGTCGGCGCCTTCGGAGGCGTCCAACGTCAGGGTCGCGCCGACCGACCAGACAGCCAGAGCCCAGTAGGTCAACCGCCAGTGCGGGGCCGGCACGTCCAGCAGGACGATCGTGCCCGGCTCGCAGTCGAGGCCTTCCTGCAGCGCGTTGGCCGCCTTCGACACCCAGGTGCCCAACACCTTGCGGGACAGCTCGATGCGCTCCCCACGGGACTCTCCTGGGGTGTCCTCGTAGAAGGTGAGTGCGGGTCTGGTGGGATCGTCGGCGATGAGCCGAGACAACACATCGGCGGGAGCGAACACGAGCCAACCTTAGCCAT
>JBASAN010000002.1:0-10871 GCA_049650625.1 Ornithinimicrobium sp. | reverse complement strand
GGCTATGGCCGACCAGGCACGGACCATCCGCATCCCGGTCCACATGGTCGAGGTCATCAACAAGCTCGCCCGGGTGCAGCGCCAGATGCTTCAGGACCTGGGGCGGGAGCCCACGCCGGAAGAGCTCGCGGCGGAGCTGGACATGACCCCGGAGAAGGTCGTCGAGGTCCAGAAGTATGGCCGCGAGCCGATCTCGCTGCATACCCCTCTGGGGGAGGACGGTGACAGCGAGTTCGGAGATCTCATCGAAGACTCCGAGGCGGTCGTGCCGGCCGACGCTGTGTCCTTCACCCTGCTGCAGGAGCAGCTTCACTCGGTGCTGGACACGCTCTCCGAGCGTGAGGCCGGCGTGGTGTCGATGCGTTTCGGCCTGTCCGATGGTCAGCCGAAGACGCTGGACGAGATCGGGAAGGTCTACGGCGTGACCCGGGAACGTATCCGACAAATCGAGTCGAAGACGATGTCCAAGCTGCGGCACCCCTCGCGCTCACAGGTGTTGCGCGACTACCTGGACTGACCCACCAACCCATCCACGCATATACGCCTAGGTCAGCGGCGCAACCCAACGTATGACGAAGTTGTGACCCGTTGCGACGTCGTGGCTTCGGCTCACGTCGAGAGTCGTCGGATCAGTGCGTCACTGACCGATGCGGGCTGGACTGGACTCATGCAAGCGGGTCTAAGCCCGGAGTTGTACCGGCAGATGTAACGCGGTGGCCGGACGATCAAGATAATGAATCCTTGTCATGATCGCCCCCAGGCTACGCTCGTCTGCTATGCCATCCGAGCGTAATGATGGAGGGACGTTGAACTATCGGTGCAAGAGTGAGGCTGACGCTCTTCCGACGAGTTCTCGACTCTCTTCCGAGTAGATACAAGCGAGAGCGACACGGGAGGGACTGTTATTGACTGGCGTGGTCTCCCGGAAAAGTGCGGATGTTTGCGGTGAAGTCGATGCAGTTCTCGGTAGACTAGGTGAGTGAATGTAGCGGGGACTAGGACTTCTACCTCCAAGCCTCAGTAAAGCGAGCAGATATTGTGGTCCTTCAAGGAACAATGGGGCAACGGCCCAGACATTTCGCTCCAAAAGTGACGCGTGCCTGGATGTATCTACCGTCCCTGCTGGTGCTGGTGCTGGGCTGCCTGCAGGCGTGCTCGTCATCAGCCGTACTGGTGACAGATGGTTCAGTCTCCACCAGCGTAGGTATCATTCCCGACGATACGCATCGCATGGTCACCGGCGTAATGGTCTGCACCGAGACGGGCCAGGAGGTACGGATCGTCGATGTTCGGTCAAAAGACGCAATGAATGCCAGAATAGTGGATTTCTTCACAACAACCAATGATGCACAGGACATGCTGGGTGGGGAAGCCGGTTCGGGTGATAGGTACCGTTCGGGCGATGACGACAAACTGGTATCCCAGAAATGCGATGACGAGGGCGACAGGATCACCCAACTAGCCTGGGTTGTGGAAACGATCAGGAATGGGGATATCGGGTACGTGAGCGGTCTGACGATTGAGTGGGAACCCAGAAGCGATCCGGGTAACTTGGCCACCACGTATGTGCCCTATGTATCTGGACTGTGCGCCAAACCGAGAGTCGGCGACGATTGTGAATTCGACGTCGCGCTACCACCGCCGGAGGGCTGAGCGTCTACGGCGACCTGGCGTTGGACGCACACCACTCATGGGACTCTGGGTCGCCCAAAGTTTCTCCTGCGTCACGCCTTGGACGAGGTCTCTGCCGTGACGATCCAGCGGGCCCACGCTGGATGGCGCGGATGCGTGCCGTCAGGTCGGGCGGTGGCCGCGGTGCAACGCCGACTTCGTCCATTCCGCGACCCCGACGGTCCCGCTGTGGGGTAGGACCGTGGCCTTGGCCCGCGTCACTAGCGTGGAGCGCTCACGCACCGACTCCACTACGGCGGCGACGTCGGCGCTGACCTGAGCGTTGTCCAGGGTGAGGGTGTCACTTCGTGCGTAGCGCACGTCCTCCAAGGTGTCCGCAACCCGGTCGAGGGCCGCCGCCGCAGGTCCCTCCAAGCGGGTCGTCGCGGCGTAGTGCTGCCGCATGGCGGCGGGGCTGCGGGGCTCCGGCTCAGGCACACCGAGGTCGGCCAGTGACCGAGTCATCAGGATCCACTGGCTCTCGACGAAGTCAAGATCCGTATGCGCGGTCCGCGACTCGCGCTGCCGATACCACCGACCTGCGACGGGCACGACGGCCAGCGCGACGACCAGCAGCGCGAGAGACAGCAGGACCCAACGCCATTGTTCGACCCACTCGACGATGTCTTGCCAGACCGTGGCGTCCGAGGCGGCCGTCGAAGAAGGATCTGGCACGGACTCCGACTGTGGGGTCGGCACTTCCGGAGCCTGAGACGGTTGAGCGGCTGCGTCCTGAGGCTGCGTGACTTCCGGAGGCAGGCCGGTGCGCACCCCAGGGGTTGGTTCGAACCGCGTCCAGCCCAGGCCGTCGATATAGAGCTCGGGCCACGTATGGGCGTCCGAGGCGATCACCCGGCGACCACCGTCGTCCTGGAGCTCGCCCGGCAAGAAGCCCACGGCCATGCGGGCCGGTATGTCGCTGGCGCGCGCCATCATCACCATCGCCGTCGAGAACTGCACGCAGTAACCCTGTCGGGCGCTCAGGAACTGCGTGATCGGATCCTGCGAGATGCCGTCGACGGTGGGAGCCAGCTCCAGGGAATAGGTGTAGTCCGAGGTGCGGAAGTGATCCTGGAGCAGCCGACCGACCTCGAGCGGATTGCTCTGTCCGCCCAGGATCGCCTCGGCCTGCTCGTCCACGGCCTCCTGGCTTGCGCTCGGCACTTCGAGCAGGGAAGGGTCCTCAGCCGCGATATCCCCGGCGCTGGGACCCTCCGGTGAGAGGTCACCGTCGAGCACGATCTCGGGGTAGGTCGCGGCGTAGGCATCGATACCGGAGTTGAGCAGCACAGCCCCTGAGCTGGCGTCGTAGCCGAAGGATGCGGCACTGATCTGCAAGCGGGTCGTGGTGGCGGGGATGGCCACGTGCGGCGCCTGGAGCTGGTTCAGCGTCACCGAGATCTCCTCGGTCGAGCCGACGACCGAGGGTGAGACCCCCGGGCGGGCAGGGAGCTCGGCGCCTTGGACCGGATCCGCGTTGCGCTCGGGCGGCTGCCAGGTCTGGCCGTCGAACTCGCTCGTGGCCGTGACCCGGAGCGGTTGCAGGACCCGAGCGGTCGAGGTGTACTCCAACACCGGCGCTTCGGACTGGTTCAGCAGGTCCGCGGAGGGATCCATCGTCTCGGTGAAGCTCACCTGCCCCGCTCCGGACCCGAGGTTGTTGGCTTCGGGGTTGCGCCCCAGGCCGTCCCCGAAGAACGTGGGCGGTAGATGGGGGAGCGCGGCCGCGAGCGCCACCCCGGCGATGAGGGCGAGCGCCCCCAGCCCGCGGGCGAGGTTGCGATAGCCAGGACCGAATCGCGGTGCCGAGCCGAACTCTTGTCGATCAGCCGACGGCCACCGAGCCAGCAGCCGATCCGACTGCTGCGCGATCATCGTGAGCCACAGGGCGGTGGTGGTCAGGAAGAACCACGGACTCATGGCCTCCCCATTGTTGGAGACCGACACCAGGAAGGCCGCCGCGAGAGGGACGCCAGCTACTGCGGGTGCCGCGTTCGTCACTCCGATGGCGTCAACGGCCACTCCGGTCAGCAGCAGCACGGCCACCACGAGGAACGAGACCCCCACCGTGGTCGGTGCCGGCGCGGCGAACTCCCGCAGCACCGCCCCCGCCTCGGCCAACAGATCACCGGCCAGCGCGGCGCTGCTGGGCGTCGGCAAGCCGAACCACAGGGTCGAGCCGAGATACATCCACCCCAGGATCAGGATGCCGACCAGCAACTGGATGATCGCGACGAAGGACGGAAGCACCCTCAGGCTGCGCAGCGTGGCGCCCACCACACTGACCGAGGCCACCGCGACGATGCCATCGGCGACCCAAGACTGCTCGATGAGCAAGGTCGTCAACGGCCAGCCCACGGACAGGGTGGCCAGGGCGGCTACGAGCGCCTCGGGCCACAGCCCTCGCTGCAGGTTCACCGCAATCCCCGGTGAGTCGGGCCGCTTCGGAGCTGCGACCACGCGGCTGGCAGGCTCACCGCGGGGGTGCAGGTCACCGTGGACCACCCCGCGTCGCGCAGTACGTGCTCCTGGCGCGGTGTGGAGGATTTCCCCCCTGATGCGGCAGTGGCCACAGGACTGGCGTCGTCTCCGCGCCGGGCACGTCCTTCGAACGCGGCGCGGTCCAGCACGAAAGCCATCGCAGTCGACCCGTGCTCACGGATAGCGGCGAGGTGACGCATCTCTTCGACATCGCGGGCCACCAGAGCGGCCACCGCCAGCACCCCACCCGAGGTGAACGTATGGGCCGCACCGGCCACGCCCTCCAGGCTGAGATCGTCGTCACGATGCGCGCGCGCCAACGTGTCGAGCAGCGTGTCGAGGTCCATCGCCTGGCTCGCCGTGCCTTCGCTCAACGTCTGTGTGCTCAGCAGGTGGACGACATACCCCTGGAGCAGCAGCGTCTGCGCCACCGAGGCCAATGCGGAGATGGCGTACTCGAAGGAGGGGCTCGGCAGCGGTGCTCGTCCGTGAGCGCTGCTTCGTGAGTCCAAGATCAGCACGGCGCGTCGACGAGCCGGCCGATCTTCCTGGCGGACCATGAGCTCACCCCGATGGGCGGTGGCAGGCCAGTGGACTCGTCGGAGCTCGTCCCCGTCACGGTAGTTGCGGATGCTCACATCGTCTTCGCCGTGCAGGGCGACCATCTGGGGCTGCTCACCCTCGCTGCCGCGTCCTTCGGCGATGGATCCCCGGCCGGTGAGGTCGACCACGCGGGGGAGGACCACTACTTCCGTGGTGCTGGAAAGGCGAACGGCGACGTAGGTCAGTCCGAACGGGTCTCGCTGGCGAAGGCTGAGGGGCCCCAGTCGGTAGGCGCCGCGGGTGGAGCTCCGGACCTGGTAGCGCAGCCGTCGAGCCTGACCGCGATCCAAGGGGTGCAACACGAAGCGCGGATGGTCACCCAGGTGGACGTCGATCGTCTCCTGTGCCAGATACAGCGGTGTCCTTCGACCCCCGACGTTCTGGAACGACGCCTCGACAACGCCGGGCTCGTCGGGCTGGAGACGGTAGGGGGTGACGGTGCGCGACACGGCGATGCGTGGTGCGCCGCCTCGAGCAAGGGCCAGAGCCAGGATCGGCAGCAGGGTCAGCACGATGCCGATCCGGGTGACGTCGGGGTAGCCCAAGGAGATGCCGCCCAGGACCGTGCCCAGGCCGAGGACGAAGAAGGTCCCGCCTCGCGGCGTCAGGATGCTCAGAGGATTCATCGACGTGGGCAGCTACGCGGTCCTGACCGGAGTGCTCGACAACACCTCGGCCACCACGTCCGCGGCACCCCGCCGGGCCAGCTGTGCCTCGCCGGTGAGTAGCACCCGATGCGACAGGATGGCCGGGGCCAGGGTCTGGACGTCTTCGGGCAGGACGTGACTGCGACCTTCCAATGCTGCATGAGCACGGGCAGCGCGCAGCAGCTGTAGCGCCGCGCGAGGCGAACCGCCCAGCCGCAGATGTGGATGGGCCCGCGTGGCCGCGACCAGGTCGACGACGTAGCCGAGCAGCGCCGCTGAGGCGTGGATGCGCCGCACTTCGGTGATCGTTCGGGCCACGGTGGCCGCGTCAGTGACCGGCTGCACTCCCTCCAGGGGATCCACCTCACCGTGGGAGGCCAGCATGTCCAGCTCCGCTGCCGCAGAGGGGTAGCCGAGCGAGATGCGAGCCATGAACCGGTCGCGTTGCGCTTCCGGCAGTGGGTAGGTGCCTTCCATCTCGATCGGGTTCTGGGTAGCCATGACCATGAAGGGAGCCGGCAACGGATGGCTCTGACCGTCCACGGTCACCTGACGCTCCTCCATACATTCCAGGAGCGCCGACTGCGTCTTCGGTGAGGCGCGGTTGATCTCGTCGCCCACCACCACGTTGGCGAAGATGGCGCCTCTGCGGAACTCGAAAGCCCTGCTGTCCTGGTTGAAGACACTGACGCCGGTGATGTCACTGGGCAGCAGATCGGGGGTGAACTGAACCCTGCTCACGTCGCAGTCGATGGCCCGAGCCAGTGACTTGGCCAGCATCGTCTTGCCGACGCCGGGGACGTCCTCGAGCAGGAGATGGCCCTGCGCGAGGAGGACGATGACCGCGGTCCGTATCGCGGACTCTTTGCCTTCGATCACCGTGGCTACCGAACGCTGCACCTTCGTGGCCACCGACTGCACCGTGTGTATGTCGACTTCCGAGCGCTCGCCGGTCGCGGCCACGTGTGAGCTCATCGCTCGATCCTGCCTTACGTGGCTGAGAGTTGCTGGGCCGGGTCTCGATGGCTTGCGAAATCTCCCCCACTACGCGCCACTGCCCGTGACCTGCACATTTACGATGAAATGACTCAATGATGAACGGATATTGCCTCAAATGTGGGGGAGAGTGGGGTAGTGTGGGGAAGAACATTCATCACCGTCATGTCGACGAAAGGGGAGGTGCCGATGTTTCTCGGGACGCACACCCCACGACTCGACGACAAGGGTCGGATCTTCCTGCCCGCAAAGTTCCGTGACCGTCTCTCGACCGGGCTGGTGATGACCCGAGGGCAGGAGCGCTGCCTCTACGTATTCGCGATGACGGAGTTCGAACGGGTCGCGACGGCCATGCAGTCCACCCCCACCACGAACCGTGCAGTGCGGGACTACCAACGGGTGTTCCTGTCCGGAGCATCCGACGAGATCCCTGACAAGCAGGGGCGCGTGACCATCCCGGCAACGCTGCGCGACTACGCCGGTCTGAGTCACGACTGCACCGTGATCGGCGCGGGGTCGCGGCTGGAGATCTGGGACTCAGCGGCGTGGGGAAGCTACCTGGAAGAGACGGAGCAGGCTTTCGCCGACCAGTCGCAGGAGGTGGTCCCGGGGGTCCTGTGACTCCCACTCATCGACTCGCTGGGTCCTGCTCGTTGGCCTCTCTCCGATGTCCCTTCCGTCCCGATGTCACTTCCCCGACATCGGGCCGGGGTGGGCGGCGGCGGGAGACCACTGGCCAGGACCACCACCACCTACACGCCGAAATCATTCGAACATTCACCACCGACCCCCAGGAGAGCCGTGGACCACGACCGCCCCGCACAGGACCGGCACACCCCGGTCCTGCTCGAGCGCGTCGTGGACCTGCTTCGCCCCGTGCTGCAAACCTCGGACGATGTGTTGGTCGACGCCACGCTGGGGATGGGCGGACACACCGAGCGGGTGCTGGAGTGCTGTCCCGAGGCCCGGGTCGTCGGCATCGACCGGGACCCGCAAGCTCTCGACCTGGCCCGCCGCCGACTGGCCCGTTTCGGGGACCGGTTCGTGGCCGTGCACGCGGTGTATGACGAGGTGCCGGAAGTCCTCGGTGACCTGGCTTTGTCGGGAGCCCGCGCCGTCCTGTTCGACCTGGGCGTCTCCTCGTTGCAGCTCGACGACCTCGACCGGGGCTTCGCCTACCGTGTCGACGCACCGCTGGACATGCGGATGGACCAGCACCACGGAGCGACGGCCGCCGACGTGCTGAACACCTACGACCAGGGCGCGCTGGAGCGGATCCTGCGGGACTTCGGAGAAGAACGTTTCGCCCGGAAGATCGCCCGCACCGTCGTGCGTACGCGGGAGGATGCCCCCTTCGATCGATCTGCTGCGTTGGTCGACCTGTTGACCCGGACCATCCCGGCCGCGTCGCAGCGCTCCGGGGGACACCCAGCCAAGCGCACCTTCCAGGCGCTACGGATCGAGGTCAACCGCGAGCTGTCGGTCTGGAACCGTGCGTTGCCGCGGGCCCTGGACGTCCTTCCCACGGGGGGACGGATCGCAGTGATGTCCTACCACTCGCTGGAGGACCGCATCACCAAGCAAGCGCTGGCCGCCGGGGCCAGCAGTTCCGCGCCCCCCGGATTCCCGGTCGAGCTTCCCGAGCAGCGGCCGTGGTTGCGACTCCTGACCCGGGGAGCAGAGAAGGCCACCCCCCAAGAGATCTCGCTGAACCCCCGCGCCACCTCGGTGCGCCTGCGGGCAGCCGAGCGCACCCGTCCGACCGTTTCGACAGAGAAGAACTCGCGATGAGCCAGATGACCGCTTCCGCCCCCCGCTACGCTCCGGCCCCGACGCGCGCTCGCGGGCGCCGGGCCACCGGTGCCACCCCGTTGCGCGTGGTCCATGCGGCGCCGAGGACGGTGACCCACGTGTGGTTCGCGATGATGCTCGGGGCCCTCATCATCGGTGGTCTGTTGGTGATGCTGATGCTCAACATGGCGCGGGCCGAGGGGTCGTTCGTGCTCAGCGACCTGCGTTCGGAGCACGCGACGCTGGAGGCTGAGCGAGCCACTCTGGAGTCCGAGCTCGCCGACGCCTCCTCGCCGGCCAGCCTGGCGAAGAAGGCGGAGTCACTCGGCATGGTCGCCTCGCCGTCCACCGCGACGGTGCGCCTGTCCGACCATGCCGTCACCGGCGTGGCGGCCGTGGTGGAGGACGGCAAGACCTTTACCGTGGATCTGCCTGGTGCCGACAGCGCCGGCGGGAGCCAGCAACCGGGAGAGTGATCGTGGCGCGTAGACGGAGCTCGCTCGCTCCTATCACCCACGGTCGTGGCATCGCCCACCCGCAACGTCGAGCCTGGGTGCTACTGCTGGGCACGCTGATGGTGTTCAGTCTCTTCGCAGCACAGCTCGTGCGGCTGCAGGGTCTCGATGCTGCATCGGTCTCGGCTGCCGCAGTCGACGATCGACTCCGCGAAGTGACCATCCCCGCACCGCGTGGTGCCATCACGGATGTCCACGGCACACCGTTGGCCTTCGATGTCGAGCGCAAGCACATCACCGCTGACCCGGTCAACGTCGCCCTGTACCGCGAGGATGCCGATGTCCCCGCAGGGCAGAAGGGCGCCGCTGGTGCCGCTGCGGACATTGCGGAGATCACCGACTCGGATCCGCAGGAGCTCAGGAAGACTCTGACTGGCGCGACGGGTCGCTTCACCTACCTCGTCAAGGACGTGTCCCCCACCGTGTGGCACCAGGTGGACGCCCTCGGCATTCCCGGTATCCACGCGGAGGACTACCACAAGCGCGACTACCCGCAGGGAGAAGCGCCGGCGCCTCTGGTCGGCTGGGTAGGCGCGGGTGACCAGCCCGCCGGGGGCCTGGAGCGCACCCGCAACGAACAGCTGACCGGCAAGCCCGGCGAACGTGCCTTCGAGCTCGGCGGTGCAGGCGAGATCATCACCACGGGGACGTCCGCGGACCGTCCTGCCGTGGCCGGTCAGGACGTCCGGCTCTCGATCGACGCCGACCTGCAGTGGTATGCCTACAGCGCGCTGGAGAAGCGGGTGAAGGAGGCCGGTGGCCTGAGCGGCTACGTCACGGTCATGGAAGCCGAGACGGGGCGGATCGTCACGGCCGCCAGCTACCCGAGTTTCGATCCCACCGAACCGACTCAGAGTGCCGACGGCATGCGCAACCTGCTGGTGGAAGACGTGTTCGAGCCGGGGTCGACCTCCAAGCTGATCACGGCCGCCGCCGCCCTGGAGGAAGGTCTGGTCACCGCCGAGACCCCTGTGGTGGTGCCGGTCGGCCTACCTCGCGCCGGGCGGGTCTTCAAGGACGCTGAAGAGCACCCCATCGAGTACCTCACCTTCGCTGGGGTGCTGGCCAAGTCGAGCAACATGGGCACCATCCTGTACGGCGAGAAGCTGGACGACGACACGTTGCACGACTACCTCGGCAAGTTCGGCATGGGCAAGACCACCGGTCTGGGCCTGCCCGGGGAGTCCACCGGTGTCTTGCCGGCGACCCAGGACTGGGGCCCGACCACCAAGTACACGCTGATGTTCGGGCAGGGGATGTCGAGCACTGCTCTGCAGCAGATCGGGGTGTTCCAGACCATTGCGAACGACGGGGTGCACATCCCGCCCTCGGTGGTGATGGGAACCACCGACGCCGAGGGCCGGTACTCCGAGAGCCCGCCCCCCGAAGGGGAGCGAGTGGTCAGCAGCGAGACCGCTCAAACGCTCACGGACATCCTCCAGGAGGTCACCACCGACGAGGGCACGGCGCCCATGGCAGCGGTCGAGGGCTACCGGGTCTCCGGCAAGACCAGCACGGCGTCGCGGTACGACAACGACCTGAAGCGCTACAGTCGTACCACCGCCTCGTTCGTCGGCTACGCGCCGGCCGAGGACCCGAAGTATGTGGTCTCGGTCACGGTGCAGCGCCCCACCAACATCAGCATCTATGGTGGGACGATCTCGGGCCCGGTCTTTGCGGATGTGATGCGTTATGTGCTGCAGAAGAACGGGGTAGCCCCGAGTGAGACGGCGGCCGACCCGGTGGAGCTGGAGTTCGATCCCTCGGCCCCAGCGCCGGGGGAGAAGCCCGGCGTCACCTTGGAAGACATTGCGATCAAGGACGAAAGGTCTGGTGGGTGATACCCCTGTCGTTGGACGAGATCGCCCAGGCAACCGGGGGTCGCGTCCATCCAGCGCACGCTGCTTCGGTCCAGGTCGAGACGGCGGTCGTCACTGACTCGCGAGAGGTGATTCCGGGAAGCCTGTACGTCGCCCGCACAGGAGAGCACGCGGACGGTCACGACTACGTCGCCAACGCCGCAACCGCAGGGGCTGTCGCGGCCCTGACCGCCCGCGAGGTCCCCGATCTACCGTGCGTGGTGGTCGACGACGTCGGCGACGCCTTCGCCGCCGTGGGTCGTGCCGTTCTGGACCGGTGCATCGAGGCCGACGGGCTGAAGGTGGTC
>JBASAN010000001.1:0-3687 GCA_049650625.1 Ornithinimicrobium sp. | reverse complement strand
CCCAGGATCAGTGATCCGATGTCCAGTCCACCGGCGTGACGACGGCCTCCGCGACCGCCTCGCATTCCCGGACCGGAGGCATCGTCCCACCGGTCGACGTCGTTGCCTGCCTCGGCCAGTGCCCGCTCTCCGAGCTGTTCGGCGCGGTTGAGCAGGGACGCTGCTCGGGTGGGGTCGTCGCTGAACGCCGCCTGTGCCTGCTCGAAAAGACGCAGAGCCTCGGAGATGCGTGTCCTGGCTCCGCTGTCGACCGCACCCCGCCGCGTCGAGATCGTCTCGTCGATGCTGCCGAGACGGGCGCCGACCCGTTCCACCCGCCTCTGGAAGGCGCTACGTGCCTTGCCCTCCTGGGCCTCCGCCTCCCGGAACGACTCCAGCACGGTGTCGAGATCGTGCTCGGCGTTGTCCAACGTGGCCAGGGCAGCCAGCGGGTCACCGTCCACCCGCGCGGCCTGACCGGACTGCACCGCATCCCTGGCCTTCTGTACGGCGTTTCGCACGGAGGGGTCCTGCGGTGCCAACCTCCGAGCGTCGGTGATATCGGCGGTGATGGAGGTGATCGCGGCGGCCAGGGCCTCGGTGGACTTCTCCAGGTCCTTACCCGCACCATCGATCCGGTCGAAGAGCCGGCTGGCCTGGCTCAGAGACTCCTCGCACGCCCGGGCGGCGGCGACCGCTGAACTCCGGTCGTTGCGGGTCAAGGACAACTCGCCGGCCTCGACGAAGCCGTCCGCACTGTCCAGGAGGGCCTCCGCCTGGGCGAGATGGGCCACTACCGTGCGCAGTGCGGCCTGCGGATACCGTGCCTGCAACCCGCGGAGCTGTTGCTCGGCCGCGGGAAGCCGACCGGACACCTCGGGTATGCGGTCCGCCAGCTCCCGCAGAAACTGGGGTACGCGAGCCTCGAGCGAGCGTAGGTCGGCGAACTCCTTGGTGTGGGTGGCCAGGGCACGGTTGGCCTGGGTAGCGACGTCCACGATCTGCGCCAGCATCGTGCGTTGCACCGCCTCGGGCTCAGGGGTTGCGTCGTCGAGCTCGGCCCGGATGCGGAAGGCCTCCTGGGCCTGGGCCCGACTCTCCTGCACCACGACGCGGAAGCGCTCGGTGCGCTGCGCGCCGAACTGGGCCTCAGCGAAGCTCAGCTCCTCGTCGGCAGAACGCACGGCGTTGTCCAACGTGACCAGCGCGCTCGCTGCGGACTCCTGCAGCTGCTGGGTCGGGATGCCGGCGATGGACTTCGGCTCCTCCGTCGCCGTCTGGCCGCCACGTCGGGCGGCCCTGTTGCCCCGCCAGTTGAAGAACAGGGCGAGGGCGAAGCAGAGGACCGGGACGGCGAAGAACCAGGGAAAACCGAAGCTGAAGCCACCGCCCAGTCCACCTTCGCCCCCGGGGTAGGACGTGTCCTGGCTGTCGTCGCTCTCCTGGTATCCCTGGGCTGCGGCCAGTGCGGCCCCCGTCCAGTCATCCTCGGCCAACGCCGGGATGACGAAATCGTTCTCCACCGCGACCACCTGGTCGCGGGTCAAGCCACTGTCCTGGGTGGTGTAGCTGCCGTACTTGCGGTCCTCGACCGCGACGACCAACAGCACGTCGTCGCCACCCATACCCGATGCGGTGAAGGTTGCTTCCGCCCAGGCGGCGCCGCTGTTGTCACCGGCGCCCTCGAAGGTGTCCACGAAGGCGACGAACAGCTGCAAGCCGCGCTCGTCCTGCAGGTTGTCGAGGGCGCTTTGCACCTGATCCTCGTCGCCCTCAAGCACTCCAGCGGAGTCGTAGACCTGTCCCGGCAGGTCCAGCGGCTCCTGCGCCATGGCCACCGACGGCGCCCACAAGCACGCCATCACCGCAAGCAACGCAGCGACGAGCAGGCGCCGGAGAAGTATGGGGTGACTCACGCCATGATCTTGGTCTGGGTGGTGGGCAGATGCAACCGAATGCCGCGCATTACAGTGACCACCGATGAACTTCATGCCTGTCCTGGCCGCTGCGCGAGCCGAAGCCTCCTGTGCCGAGGTCCTCGGGTCGTGGCGAGGCGCCGATGGGACCGCTCAGGTCAGTGCGCCCGTCGGGATCTGGCCGTTGCTCAGCGCCCTGATGGCGGGCGAACGACCCGTGCTGATCGTTACCGCCACGGGACGCGAAGCGGATGACGTGGCTCGCCGGCTCGGTGACTTCATGGCCCCAGAGGGCATCGCGACCTTCCCCAGCTGGGAGACCCTGCCGCACGAGCGGCTCAGCCCGCGCAGTGACACCGTGGCGCGGCGCCTCGCGGTGCTGCGACGGTTGGCGCACCCGGACCAGGCGGAGACGGGGCACGGGGCGGTGCGTGCGGTGGTGGCCTCCGTGCGAGCCCTCATCCAGCCGATCGCCCAAGGACTCGGGGATCTGGCCCCGGTCCAGCTGCGTAGTGGCGACGACGTGACCCTCGGCTCGGTCGTGGAGGACCTCGTCGCCGCCGCCTACACCCGCACCGACCTGGTGGAGCGGCGCGGCGAGTTCGCAGTGCGCGGCGGCATCCTCGACGTCTTCTCGCCCACCGACGACCATCCGCTTCGGGTGGAGTTCTGGGGGGACACGGTCGAGGAGATCCGCTGGTTCAAGGTGGCAGACCAACGCTCGCTCGAAGTCGCCGGCGACGGGGTCTGGGCGCCACCGTGCCGCGAGGTGCTGTTGACCGAGGAGGTGCGGGCGCGAGCCAGGGCACTCATCGACCAGCTACCGGGGGTCGCCGACATGCTGACCCAAGTGGCCGACGGGATCGCCGTCGAAGGCATGGAGTCGCTGGCCCCGGCCCTGGTCGAGGGCATGGAGACGCTGGTCGACGCCATGCCGAAGGACGCGGGTGTCATCGTCCTGGACCCCGAGCGGGTCCGCACCCGCGCGCACGACCTGGTGTCCACGAGCCAGGAGTTCCTGGACGCGAGCTGGTCGAACGCGGTCGCCGGCAACGTGGTGCCGGTGGACCTGGAGCGCATGCTCGGGTCGGCCTCGTACCTGGACCTGGAGGCGGTTGCCGACCTCACGACGGACTCCGGTCGGCCCTGGTGGACCCTGACGCCCTTTGCCGCCGACATGGAGCTGGAGTCCTCGGGTGGGTCCAACTGGAGTGTCGCGGCGCAGGCCGTCCCGCGGTACCGCAGCAATGTCGACGCGGTGGCGGTCGACGTCCGCGGATGGCTCGCCGACGACCTGAGTGTCGTGATGGTGCTGGAGGGCGCCGGAATGGCGCAGCGGGTGGCGGAGGTCCTCACCGAGCGCGAGGTGCCGCACCGGATCCAGTCACCGTTGGAGGAGGTCAGCCAAGGCCTGGTGACGTTGACCACCGGCCGCATCGGAGTCGGCTTCGCGCTTCCGGGGGCGAGCCTGGTCGTGCTCGGGGAGTCCGACCTGACCGGCCAGGAGGCCGCGGCCGGCTCTACGGCCGGATCGCAGGCCATGCCGTCGCGGCGCCGCAAGCAGATCGACCCCCTGCAGCTGCGCCCGGGTGACCTCGTCGTCCACGAGCAGCACGGAGTCGGCCGGTTCGTGGAGATGGCGCAGCGGACGGTGGCCGGCGCCACTCGTGAGTATCTGGTGCTGGAGTACGCCGCGAGCAAGCGTGGTCAACCGGGGGATCGGCTCTTCGTGCCGACGGACCAGCTCGACCAGATCACCCGCTACGTCGGAGGTGAGGCACCCACGCTGAAC